>JAGYNS010000020.1 GCA_018399655.1 Campylobacterales bacterium | reverse complement strand
GAAGTTTATCTTCTAAGATGGCTAGTATCTCATTGGCTTTTGTTTGTTTATTGAGAATTTCCCCTATTTGATGGATACTATCTTTAATATCTTGGAGTGTTACTAGCTGTACCACTTTGGTTTTTATCCCCAGTGATTCAAGTTTGGAAGCTAGTTTGATACTACTTTTTTGCATAATCACTAAATCAGGTTTAAGTGAGAGGATTTTTTCCAAAGAGGGGGAGAAATACCCCCCAACTTTTGGTTTTGATTTTGCATCCTCTGGATAGGTGCAATAAGTGGTATTTCCCACGATTTTATCCCCATCATCTAAGGCATATATAATCTCATTGATAGATGGGCTTAAGGCTATGATTCGCTCATAAGCAAAAAGATGAATACCTAATAATAGTAGTGTAAAGATCAGCTTCAATATACTTCCTTGACTTTTATTTTTATTTTTTATATAATCTATCTGAAAAGTATATTGTTCGTTTCTTTGTGGACTAAAGAGCGTATAAAAATTTAAAGCGGGTAGCTCCCGCTTTTTTTATGCGTTCAAAGTTCACAAAGAGGAGGCTAAAGTGAACAATATACTTTTAATCTTAATTTTGTTATCGATTATTATAACAAAATTACACTAGAGTTTGGGAAGGACTCTTTAAAATCCTTCCTCCTCCTAAAAACTATATTTCACTCCCCCATAAAAAGCTCGTGGACTTGTGGCAAAGCCATCTATTGTTTGATAATATTTATCGGTAATATTCTCTATTTTACCATAGATTTTAATCTCTTTGGTTAAATCATAGTTGATATTAAGATGTGCAAGGGTGTATTTTCCTGTTTGTTCCCCTTGTTTATCAGCACTATCATATCGTTTCCCTACATATTCTCCAAAAAGAGCAAGATGCAGTTTGGCGATACCATAATAGTCTACCCCAAATTTAAGATTCTCTTGAGCTCTTCTAGCTAAATCTTTGCCATCTTTATCTTTGGCACTTAAATAGGTATAATTGAGAGTTAAAAAAGCATCACTTCTTAGCTCCCCTTTGTAGTCTATCTCTACACCTTTGAGTCTGTTTTCTCCTGTTAAGTTTGTGTAAATTGCATCATTATTAAACCAATTTAAAGGGGTAGGGTCATTCCACTCTATGAGGTCTTTAATTCTTTGTTCAAAATAGGTGACTTTGATACCTTCATATTCTACACCAATATCAAAACTTTTACTTTTTTCTGGATTGATATCCATATTTGTAGCACCCCAAGGGTTGATATTTTGTATCAAATTTGGAACGGTATAGGCTGTACCTATGTTTGAAAAGAGGGCTAAGTTTGGTTGAATATTGTATTTTAATCCAATTTTTCCAGTGGTGCTATTTTTAAAATTATCATAAGCATCATATCTTAGTGATTGGGTTATGATAAGATTTTCTAGAGTATTGCTGTTGGTTATGTATCCAAATTGTGATTTGTTTTTAGCATTATTGGAAGTGTTGTCAGCTCTTATATAGTCTATTTTATCACTATTAGCTCCCATTCCTACTACAAGAAAATCTTTTGTGTTGTAAGCGATATTATCGATGATTTCAATATTGTCACTTTTACTTTTGGTATATTTTACTCCCCAAGTTGTCCCTATTTGATCTCGTTGGATTTTTGAGTTATCGTATTTTATTGAGATATTGTGATTTTTATACTTTTGATCAAAACTAAGATTGTAGATTCTTGTTTCTGTATCATTTTTCATGGTTTCATCATTTGGTGCGTTGTTACCATCATACTCTTTGATTGCATCAATATCCAAAATATTAAGACCAATTTTTGATTGTTCATTGATATAAAAATTTGATTTTAGATTTATCGTTCTATTTTCATAACTATCATCCTCATACTGGTCAATATTATTACCTCGTGGTGCTTTTAGAAGTAGTCCATCCGAGGTTAGTTTTGAGCCACTTAAAGAGATGTCAAACAACTTCTCTTTGTGAGATATGTTCCCTGCTATTTTTTTTTGTATTGAAACCCTATATTCTTGTTAAAATTGAACCATGTGTGCCGTTTTTTAAGTTGTTTTGTGATGATATTGATCACTCCAGAAGCAGCATCTGCCCCCCAGATACCACTTTTGAGCCCCTTGATTATCTCTATTTTTCAATATTGAGCCATCATAATATGAGCAATATCTGTCCCACTCATACTTGAATGGTCTTTGAACTTAATACCATCAATAAGTATTAATACCCTGTTGTTATCACTTCCTCTTAGATTTATAGAGGTTACTGCACCTATCCACCATTGGATGTGATAGTTACACCACTTACTAGATTTAAGGCTTCGGCAACTGTTTTGATATTTTTCTCTCTTTCTAGTTCTACACTTGTGATAACTTCACATTTGTCGTAATATCTTTGATTGATTGCTCACTTTTTGTCGCACTTCTGAAACGGTAATTGTCCCTAAATCATCATCTGCACTTCCTATTGTAGTGCATAGTAAACTAGCCACTCAGGCTTATAGCTTTTTATTGTTTTTGTCATTGTTTTTCCTAATTAATTTTAATTTTTGTTTATGATGAGTAATTAAAATTTAAAAAGGGAGGAGAGGTTTTGTATTCTTGATATTTCCAAGATTTGAGGTGGTATTGTTGATTGGCATCGATGGTACACAGCTTGTACAGTGTAGAATACATAGCAATAATTGCTAAACTAAAGTAACCGTTTATTAAACCCTCTTAAATGCTTCATAAATCGATTTTACCCAATAGTTACTTATTTTTAGATATAATATACTTATGATAAACGAACACATACAATTAGGTGAGATAAACACCCTAAAAATCAATAGAATAACAGAACCTAATTCTACCTAGAAGCCTTTTAGATGAAGAGGTTGTACTTTACCAAATGCCTATCACAAAGAGATGCAAGTAGATGATGAACTAGGAAGTTTTTATTTATACAGATAGTGAAGATAGACTTGTAGCTACCACACAAACACCTTATGGGATGAAAAATCACTTATGTTTACAAAAAGTTGTAGATACTACCCTTTTGGTGCTTTTGTGGATTGGGGACTTTAAAAGATTTGTTTGTTCAAAAAATAGACAAAAATCCTTTTTAGGAGTAGGGGATATGAGAATTGTCAGAATCATAGAAGATGATGAGACTTCAAGGCTTATAGGTGTTGAAAAAAATCACTTCATTTTTAAGTAAAGTGATACACAAAGCTAGAAAAATCAAGAAGTAGAGATACTACTTTTTGCTAAAACTCCTATGGGATATAAAGTTATCATCGATGATACTTACGAAGCGTATGATATACAAAAACGAAATCTTTAGTGATGTAAATGTGGGTGAAAACTCAAAGCGTATATCAAAATATAAGAGATGATGGGAAAGTAGATGTATCACTCCAACCAATTGGAAAACAATGCAGATGATATCAATACAAAAAAGTATTAGATGTGTTAGAGCAAAACTTCAATGACCTCCCATACAACTACAAAACAGATGCTGATACTATCAAAGAGTTATTTGGTATTAGTAAAAGCGTATAAAAGAGCTTTAACCAAACTTGTTGAAGATAATATTATAAAGCTAGATGATGAGGGTATGAGTAAGATTTAACTCACCCCTTTACGCAGACAACGATTGATATTCAAAAAGTATAATCATCAGTCATCCCACCAATATAGTCACAAATAAGTCTTGCTCGATGATACCACTCTAGTAGTTTATAGTTTTCAGTATCCGTAATACCACTGACACTTTTCTTATACGCTACGAGATGTTTTTTTGATAGTCTTGAGAGTAAATTTTGACAAATAGCACAATTTACTCTTTTATCAACTATGAGTGACTCAAACTCCTCTGTAGTAAGCTTCAAAAGTGGTTCATAAATATCAAATAACCTCTTGGATGATAGCATACCCTTTATCTCCAGTTTGTACTTGTTTGTGGGTGACATATCTATAAGAGATATTTAAGCACTTCTACCGTTTCAGAACACTCATGGGCTTTATCGTATTCAAGTAAGGCATTATTAAATGAACCATCAAAGATTTGTTTGTGATGTTTTGATATATAAATCAGACACATAGTTTACAAGCTCGCCAGCTGTGCTCGTGTAAGGGTTAAAAACATATTGAACTGATAGGGCCCATCCTCTTCTCTCTTGGCTTTGTAGTTTTTTTCACCACCTCTAAAAGTATACGGTGGTGTTTGTGCCATATTTTCATTGACCACTTTTGTCTCTAAAATTATCAATTCATAGATTTTCTCTAAAGTTAAGATACCTTTATCCACAGCATCTTCCATATCAGCACTTAGATAAGATATATCATCAGCTGCTTCCATGATATAAGTAAGTGGAAATCTATGACCTTGCTCTATTTGTAAAGTGGTTAAACAGTACCTACAAACTCTTTCTCACTATAATAATATCCCGCTTTTTTTCTTCAAATAGGAAAGGGGTTCCTCTTTCTTTCTCTTCTCTCTTCAAATGCCCCTCGTGTGTATTTGAGTACCGAAGCGGTTTGGGTATAAGAAAGATTGAGGCGTTGGAGCTTGTGGATGATTCGTATCGTTTGGGCATTGCCATCATAAGAGGAGAGGTCTTTTCAAAAGATTTTAAGTGCCACATCTCCATCTATATTTAAAAGATATTTATCACACGCTCTACCCATCCATTCATTGATAGCGGTTTCCCAAAGTGACCAAAGGGTGGATTTCCATATCGTGAAGTAAACTTGCCATCTCTGCTGTTGATGCTTTCCATCTCTTTGAGATTTTTATCATCTAATTTTTTCAAAATTGTTTTGGCGATAAATCTTGCTGTTTGAGACACTTCAAGAGAGGGTAAGCCTACTACTGCATTAAGTTCTAGGGCAAACACTTGGGTTCGTTTTTGAAGCCGTCTAAAAGCAGGGGGAAGAGATGATACGACCTCTTCATCACTTCCACAGACCAATCAAGATCAAGGATAGGGTAGAACTCTCTATGGGTTGTTAGTTTTGTTGTATAATCTTGCATAAGGGATTATACTATTCTTTTATAAAATCAATTTTATCTATAGTTGAATTATCTTTTGATTTGTGGTTAAAATGACAATATTCAATTTTAGTTTTCATTGTGTGTTTTTTTGGTCTAAAACCTATCAGATTATTATTGGTTTTGAGTGTCTTGTAAGATTTGATGTAAAAGTTCAAAAAGCTTCATCTATTCTATATGTTATTATGTTTTGGTGTTGTTGGTCAATCTTGATTGTTTTTTCTATCTCTTCTATTCTCTTTGCTATATTCTTTGTAGTTGAGAGCAAATTCTCGCATTTTTGGTAAATGTTCGCATGATATTTATAGTTTACATCAGTAGCTACTTTACTTTTAAGTATGGTAGCTAACATATAGACACCTTGTTCTGTAAAGACTTTAAGGCTTTTCTTTCGTCTACTCCAACTTGAAGTCGAAATTTTCGACTTCAAGATTTTTGTCTCTTCTTGTGTAAGTTCAAAGATAAAATCACAAGGAAATTTTTCAGGATTGTTTTTGACTGCTTCATTTATCCTTTTTGTTTCTACATCGTACAGTTTTGCTAGGTCACTATCCAAACATAACGCTATTTCACGAACTTTATATATCTTTGTTTCTATGGTATTTACAATTTCCATATCTGATACTCCTTTATTTTTCTAAAAAGTATCTTACCATCTTTTTTTTGGTTTGAGGTTTAAAATATGACAATATGCAATTTTAAGGAAGAAAATTTAATTTATCCTATCTAACCAATAGAGAGGTTTTCTACTATTGTGCATCTACATCAGGATGAAAAGATAATTGTCTCATGCTAAGATAATACTTGTTGTTTGATATGTTCCCCAACTTACTGTTTGAACTTTTCCAGATTCAATCTCTTCGTATCTTTGTTTTGCGAGATTTGGCCCATTGTTGGTCTGAATCATTGTCGTGAATTTCATCCATTGAGGCTATCAAAATTTCATTGCTATTTTTTTTCGTCATTGTCGATAATGTTTGTACATCTTCTAAAAACTTTGTTCATAGTCTTAGTCACAACAAATCCTTAAAGTCAGAATATTTTATATTATGACATAGTGTTCTGCCTTATAAAAATAAACGAATTTTTACCTTTCATTGTTGGGTGTTTCTCATTTATTGTTTATTTACCAAAATAAATCATTTAATTGTAACCCGTCCCCTTTATTTTGTTTATCTCTTTGCCTAATTTAATTTTTTGTATTTCTTTTAATTTTACGTAATGTGTATTCAATTTTATTCCTTATTAAATTCTAAAACTTCTTGCATACCAAAATTATTAATATTTTTCCACTTACTTTTTACTCTAACAAATCATATCTCTAATGAATATACAAATCATATCTTTTTGGCATAAAATTATACATCATCAAATTATTATTTAAATTTTGCATTTGTAGATTATTATTTAAATTTTGCATCGATTGATTAAAATTAGCCTGCTCTGCAGCAGTTGCTCTTCTTTTGTGCCGCAGTAGCTTCTACCTCTCTGTTTGAATTAATTTTCGATTCAACTGTCTTCTTAGCTTGTTTCTGTTGGTTATTTGAGCTAATTTTTGCATCAATTTTGATTTTCAATTTAGCCATTTTTTCACCTTCTTACAAATATCCTTATACTCTTTTTGCTCCATAAAGTTAACTTTGACATCATCTCTACATATTTTCTTTTATATTTTCTTTATAATTAATGCCTTTGTTGTGCCTCTAAAGCAATATTTCCTGACGATTTAATTTCATTTAATATAGAATTAGCTTTTTGTAAAAAACTTTTAGGGCACTTCTACCTTCTAAGAAAAACACCATTTGAAACTTCAGCAGCATTTAAAGTATTATTTTATTAGATGCAAATCCATATCCATTAATTTGTTTATTTTTATTTAATAAAGCAAATTCATAATTTAAAGTAGAAAATTCATGTCTTGAATAATCAGCCATTCTATATGCAAAATTAGGATATGCTTTATAGTATTCAGTTAAATCTTCAAATGGAAATGTTCTGTATATTAAGCATAGGTTTATTCTTTGTCATATCTACACCATACTCATATACGAGATTAAAATTCATTCCATTATCTCAATAATTGTTTTTACATAATGGTTTTGTACTTCATTATCATAAGAACATTCTCCATCGATTGTCACATTATTAATAGAATCTAAAATAACACAATAATCTATTGCTTTACCTTTCTTTCGTAATATCCAATTTGTTGTAAATTTGTTAGCTATTGTATTTCTATTTCTCTACCTAATCCAGATGCATAACCTTTTTTACATTCACCATCCCAATATAAAGAATAACCAGATTTAGTTGTTTTGTCATCCTCAGGATTTACACCAACATAAATTTTACAATCTTCCTTTTTATTGTTAGGTTGAATCCACTTGACTTGAGGTTTAAAGTTTGCTAATTCCTTTTTAATATTTTCATTATTCTCTAACATATAATTTTTTTTTTCATATTTACTTCAACTTCTAATTCATCAACTTTTGTATTGATGGTTGTCCAACACATCCTGAAAAACCAATACATAAATTGAGGTTATTCCAAGTAAAAATTTATTTTTCGCTATATTTCCTTAATATTATTATCTGTTTGATTCTATAAAATGTTTATTACAAGCTTCTTAAATAATTTTTTAAAAACTAATAATCTAATCTCTTTTTTATTTTAGTTCCTTATAACAAAATTATAACCCCCACGATGTGGGGTATGTTTTTTTGAAAGGAACAACATGAATACAAAATCATTTTTACTAACAATCATTGTTATAATAGATTATGTTATGACTGCTATTATCAATACAAACTCTTTTGATGATGTTTTGCCTCGCTCTCATCGTCCCCTCGATGGGAGTGTATATAAAAAGTTACAACCACTTTACCATATCCGTTCTATATTCAGCAAAACCCTCTACCCCTTCATAATCTCTAGCACTACTATATCGCCAATGGATAGCTTCATCTACATATCCTCTTTGACTGGATTATTATGAATATATTCTATTTTAGTATCATTGTTTTTTCATCTTGTATCAGTTTTTGGTTGCATACCCTCTGCCAAATTTGATACTGGGCAGTTTTTTATGGGCTTTTTTTATAAAATTAGTTGGTCTAGTATAGTTGTGATATTATTTTTGAAGAAGTTTTAGTAGCTCTTTTTGCAGTAAATGATTTGAATTTTCTAATACTCATAGATATATCACTACTAGCTACTAGATGAAGATGATTTTCAAGTATTACATAAGCATAAATTTTTAGATTATCATTTTATATTTTAGTTAGTTTTGATTAAAGACACCTCATCGAGGACGATGGGGGAGCGGAGGGTCAAGTATAGGGTGGTAGAACTCTCATGGGTTGTTAGTTTTGTTGCATAATCTTGCATATTTAATCCTCTCTCTCTCAACCATAGCACTATCAACAATATCTTGACTTATCTGTTTTGAGGGGCTTATTTGATTTTCTTTGAAAACCTCGATTTGTCTTACGATATTATCTTTTCCAGATGAGAGTTTATTGTAGGCATCATCATAAGATTTTTTGGAGTTTAGTTAAGTTTTTTCCAACCTTTTCAAAATCCTCTACAAAGGTTCGTACCTTTGAGTAAAGTTTCTCTGCAAGTCGTATAACCTCGGTGGTACTTTGAGCTTGTTTTTCATAACGCCAACTATTCTCAACGCTTTTAAAGCCACCAAAAGTGTGGTAGGAGATACGAGGACTATTCCTTTAAATGCTTTGTCAAATAGACCTTTATCACTTTCCATAGCCAACATCAATGCACTCTATAGGGATAAAACATAAAAAATAAAATCTAAAGTATTAACCCCCTTAACTCTTCATATCTTTTAAGTTTGAAAGGGTTTCTATATGGGTATTTATGGATCGAATATGTAAATCTAAATACCCCCTTTTTCTAATACATCTTGTGTCGCCGTATATTGCTCATAATTTGTCAATTGTGCTTTTGCATCGATGATAACTTGCCTTATTTGCAGGAAGATTTACTATCACATCTGGTCGATATTTTTCCCACTGTCGTTTTTGGAGTGTCTCTTCACGCAAGTATTCTTCTCCGAGTCTTAGTCCTGAATTTTCAAGTACTCTTTCTAACACCATCTCTCCCCAGCTTCCTGAGTCTTGTTTTCCCCTTTTAAAGCAGTAGTGAGGTTTTGAGTGTCTTGGCTCATCTTTGATTTAACTCTTTTATCGCTTTAAGTTCAAAAGATAATAAACTTCTTATCTTTTGGCTCTCTTTTGTCATAAACATCTTCTCTACCTTCTTTTTTAAACTCTTGAAGCTAGTTGTTTCATGGGATTATGATGAGGCTTAGGTTTTGAGTGTTTTGTTCACTCAATTTTTTGCTATTGGTATCAAGTATCTCATTGGCTAGGTTTTTAAACTGCTCTTTTTAATTTCTCTGTTTTTCTTTTAAGTCCCTAACTCGCTCCTCCATCGCATTTTTTTGTTCCTCTTAACTGTGTTTGAAGTTGTGAGATAAGCTCTTCTTTTGTGGAGATGGTTCTAAGTGTTTCATAGCCTTTTAAAGCTTAAGAACTCCCTTGCACTTCCGCTACACGATTCTTCTTTGTTTGTGAGGGTTGTTTTGAGTATAGCCTCTTGAATTTGATGATACTGTAGATTTCATTGAGTGCTGTAACTCTTTTTGTAACTTCACAATTTTGTAAGCTTCAAAACCAACAGTCGCAACACTTACACTTCCTAAACCAATAAGTTCTATCAAAACAGACTCCTAAATACTAATTTTGTATTTTATCAAAGATAGTTTAAAACTAATAAGATATAATTATCTTTATGAGAATAGATAAATTTTTAAACGCAGTAAATATTACAAAACGAAGAGCGATAGCCGAAGATAGTAAACAGCAATAATAAGGTGGTTTTTATCAACGATATTGCCGTAAAAAAAAGCCAAAGAGGTAAAGCCTTGTGGATATTATAGAGGTTCGATACCTTGAATATACCGATAGATTTCAAGTGTTGCAAATACCAAAAACAAAATCAACACCAAAAGCGAGCCAAAGTGAATATGTTACAAAATTATAAAGGGGTACTATGTTTTTACTTTCAAAGCACGATTAAAATTTGATGATATTTTTGAAAATCGAATAGCAGAAGAAGATAAAGTAAGAGAGTATTTGATTGACCTACCAAAGAGGGGAAACAGCAGGGGAGATAGCCGCCGCTGCTGCTGCTATGCGAGATCATATGATACCTCTTACGGTGGATAATCTTACAAGAACAACTTATAGACAATTGTGGAACAGGGGGAGATAAAAGCAATAGTTTTAATATCTCCACAACCGTTTCTATTATTTTAGCCTCTTGTGATTGCAAAGTAGCAAAACATGGAAACAGAAGTATCACGAGCAATAGCGGGAAGTGCTGATATGTTAGAAGCTTTAGGGGTCAATCTCAATCTTACAGTTGCAAAACAGATAGAGATGCTCCAAAAAAGTTGGTTTTATATTTATGTTTGCTATTAACCATCACCCAGTTATGAAACATATTATGCCTATACGAAAATCGATAGATCATAGAACTATTTTCAATATCTTAGGACCTTTATCAAATCCAGTTGAGTGTTCACAAGCAACTTATTAGTATCTTAATAAAGAGTATGTCCCTAAAATCGTGCAGAAGCTCTCACTATGCTTAATAAACGAGCAATGGTGGTTAGTAGTGCAGATGGAATGGATGAGATTAGTATTAGCGATGTGAGCTATTGTGCTTTTGTGGAAAGAGGGAGATTCAATGAGTTTGTTTTTGATCCTAGGGAGATATTTTGATTTTTATCCAAAATCAGATATTGTTGGAGGGGATGCGGTGCAAATGCCAAAATCACCAAAGGGATACTTATGATCAATCACTGGTGCAAAAAGATATAGTTGTTTTAAATGCAGCGGTTGGACTCCTTGTTGATAACAAAGTAAACTCAACAGAAGAGGGTATAGAGATGGCAAGAGATGTTATCCAAAGTGGAAAGCTCTAGAAAACTCAACGAGATTATCAAACTCAGTAACGAAATCTAAAAATGTTAGCAAGTTTAGATACTATAAATTGTGTTGTTGATGAGATAAAAGAGTATATAGACAATAAAATATTGTGGTACTCCTATGTGATTTTAGCAAGTGGAAAACCACTTTGGTACAACCATGTAAAATCACTAGGGCTCATAGATGAAGTCAATAGCCCAACCTTTCACTACAAGCTATTTATGGAGAGAGAATATTTATCATTATGATGTGTATAACAAAACCTTAGAGGAGTTTGTCTCATTGGGGTTGTTAGAGGAGTTTGAAAAAGAGGGTGTCCATTTTGTAGAGTGGGGATGAAAATCTAAAAAAATTTTAGATGAGTATGGGCTTTGAAGTATTAGTAATAAAAATAAACAAATTAAAATGAAAAAAGAGAGTATATAATTGGATCATAAAATAGTAGTACAAAATATAGCAAAACTATCAAAAAAACGGAGATTTTACAATTTATTATCAGTTTGGAGATAAGTAGTGGGGAAACTGTAGGGCTTTTGGGTCCCAATGGAGCGGGGAAGACTACGAGCTTTATATCATCTGTGGACTTATCCAACCAACTAGCGGAGTATCTCTTTTGATGGGCATGATATTACCCATTTTACCACTTCACAAAAGAGCTTTAAGAGGGATAGGGTATTTGGTTTCAAGAAAGTCCTCTATTTTCAAAGAGCTTACTGTAGAAGAGAACCTTATGTTAGCAGCAGAGGTTTCTATCGATGATGAAAACAACGATGGGAAAGGGTTGAGGAGTTAAGCAGAGATATTCAATATTGAACCAATCCGACAACGAAAAGGGATCAGTTTGGGCGAGGGACAAAGAACTGAGTATAGCAAGAGCGTTGGTCCAACCAAAGTTTCTCCTCTTTGATGAACTGTTTCAAGCGGGGTTGACCCAATTTGCACAAAGATTCAGTATCATCAAGCAACTCACCACAAGAGGATAGGGGTGCTTATCACTGATCACAATGTAAGGGAAACTCTCCAGATCTGGTGACAAAGCGTATGTGATGAAAGCAGAACCGTTCTTGCAAGTGGCACTGCTCAACAGATAAAACAAAACACCATAAAAAATTATGAGGTAAAACTTAAAAAAGTTGAGAAGTTATAGCATTATGGATTTTAAAAGCTTGAAAATGCTCTTTGACATCATGACACCGTATGATAGAAGCCCCTTTTTGGATACTGTGCAGGTGTATTGCTAAAGTTCCTGGAAGCCTTTGTTCTGTTGGGGTAGGGATTATTTTATCGATCATCGATTTCCTACTAGCTCCCATAAGTAATGGATAACCAAAGTGTAAAAAATGTTCATGGTTTTTTAGAAGGGTTAGATTGTGCTCAAGAGTTTTTCCAAAACCTATTCCCACATCTAAAATAATATCATTTATCCCATAACTATGGGCTTTTTCAATTCTACTTTGAAAAAATTGATCCAATTCCAATATCACATTTTCATAGCTTGGATTGTGTTGCATATCTTTTGGTTTCCCTTGCATATGCATAATCACCACTTTCGCTTTGTGTTGTGCTACTAATTTACACACTTGATCATTTTGAAGACCTGTAATATCATTGACAATATGAAATCCACTTTTCAGGGCATATTCAATAACACAAGGGGTAAAGCTATCGATACTTAAAGTTATTTTTTCATCAATTTTTTCTTTTTTTATAAGGTCACAAATAGGCTTGATACGCTCTAGCTCCTCTTTTTGTGTCACTTCATCACTTCCAGGACGCGTTGAAACACCCCCTATATCAATAATATTGGCACCATCTTCTATCATAGAATAGATTTTTTCAATCGCTTGGGTATCTTTGAATCGACTTGATTCAAAAAAACTATCATCATTTGCATTGATCACACCCATGATTTGTGTTGGTCTTGATTCATTTATTAGAAAATTTTGGAGGCTTTTTGCTAAGTTTTTTAGTCCAAAAGGTTGGGCAAGCTCTTTTTTACTTAAAAGCTTAAAGTGTTTGGATGTCCCTACTAAAATAGCGTCTACAAAAGGCTCTTTGGCTACAATCGTTCCAGCAGGAACTGCAAGATCAGCGCCAATAGAAAGTGCATCTTGTTTTAAGATATTTGCAGCTGCTACTTTGAGATTTTTGATATATAAAGCATGGGTATGAGATTTGTCACCCATGATCTTAGCTCCCGTTTGATCACAACCGATTTTGGAAAAATACTCAAAAGCTTGCTGTTGATCTTTGAGGTCTATTTTAAAAAACTCCATACCGTTGTATCACCTTTTAAGTAGTAAATTTAAAAGAACTGTTGTAAGCACTGATACTGGTCTTGAGTTGAGCTCAAGGAGTTTCATAGCGGTACTAAAGCTATGGAGTTGTTTTGAGTTTAATTGTATTTTATGTTTATTGACACTAAAAAGGATCGTTTCTAATATCTCTTTTGCCTCATATTTAGAGATTCTTTGGTGCTGTTTTAAATAAGAGTAGATATCTTTAAGCTCCAAATTAGCTAAATTTAGTTCAAACTCTTGAAAGCTTTTTTTTGTTTTGAGATATTTTACTTCAAGTCTTGATAGAATAGTGGGTAAAATAGAGTTTTTAGAGGTGGTTACAAGGATAAAAATAATATTTCTAGGTGGCTCTTCAAGTACTTTTAGTAGTGAGTTTTGAGCAGGGATCCCAAAGGACTCACCACACAAAATGATATATTTTGTCTCATTGGAAGCGATATAGGCCTCTTTGATAGCTTTTTTTGCCTCTTTAAGTAGAAATTCATTTTTCCCCTCATCCTCATTTTCTATCACTCTTGTGGAGTGAAGAGGAAGAGAGCTTAAGAGGGTTTGTAGATGGTGCTCTATACTATTAACGATAAATAATGAAGATTTATTGATCATCACTTATTGACATCTATTTGTGCACATAAAGCACCATCTAAAGTTTTATTGAAAAGTCGATACATATTTAAAAGCCGTATATCCAAAGCTTCATCACTACTATCAAGATAAAAGCTATTGGAAAGCTCCTCATCCATAAGCCAAAGAAATGGCTGCTTTGATATTTTTGCTAGCGTAGCGCGTTTGCTTTGACTTTTCCCTATATACCAAAAAAAGTAGCCATTTGGAAATGAGGTATCTAAAAGATCATGGATCAGTTGAATATCATTTTCAGTTTTAAGATTATCTACACTTGGATAAAATGATTCAAAAGAGTAAAATGGAAAATAGGGTCTTGAGAGTTTTTTATGGTTGATATGGGATAAGATATAGTTTTTAAACCACTCATGCTCACTATCAGTAAGGATCAAAACCGATTTGTTTTTATCTAAAATATTATTGATACATTGAGCAATCAAAGGGATCCAATCAAATTTTCGCTCCTCCATCCAAGCTCCTAAAAGCTTGTCTTTTCGGATAGTTTCAACGGTCCAGTTTGTAAACTCTTGCAAAAATAGCCCTTATTGATCTAATTGATAGGCATCATGAAGTGATCTTACTGCTAGTTCTGCGTATTTCTCTTCAATGATCATTGAGATCTTGATCTCACTGGTGCTTATGATTCGTATATTGATCCCCTCATTTGCTAAAGCAGTAAAAGCTTTGCTCGCTACGCCTGTGTGTGATTTCATCCCAACCCCTACAATAGAAACTTTACAAATAGCATCATTGTAGTCTATATTTTCACTATCATTAGTAAAATTTTGCATCACTTTTTTAGTTTTTTCAAGATCACCACTTGGTATTGTAAAATCAAGGTTTGTTTTATTGTCTGTGCCAATAGTTTGTACTATCATATCCACATTGATGTTTGCATCTGCAAGTGCTGTGAAAATAGAAGATGCGATACCAGGTTTGTCTATAACACCATACATTCCTACTCTTGTTTGATTTCTATCAAGTGCGATACCACTTACAACAGGTTGTTCCATAATATTTTCTTCCTTTGTGATTAATGTCCCTTCAATTTCAGGGCTAAAACTACTTCTAGAGACTAGATTGACATTGAGTTTTTTTGCCATCTCTACTGATCTATTTTGTAAAACTTTTGCCCCAAGACTTGCTAGCTCTAACATCTCATCATAAGAGATCTTTTCTAGTTTTTTTGCCTTTGGTTCAATCCGTGGATCAGTAGTATAAATACCATCTACATCTGTATAAATCTCACAAAGATCAGCTTTGAGTGCACCGGCAAGAGCAACAGCGGTAAGATCGCTTCCGCCTCGTCCCAAAGTGGTCACTCTTCCATTTTGGATATTGACCCCTTGAAAACCAGCTACTATGATAATCTTATTTTGCTCGATCGCTTTATCCATACTTGTGGTGTCAATTTTTTCTATCCGTGCATAGGTGTGCTCTGTAGTTGTTATTATACCAGCTTCTCTTCCACTCATAGAAGTGGCACTATACCCTTGCTCATTAAGAGCAATAGAAAGTAGGGCAGATGTTACTCTCTCCCCTGAGCTTAAAAGCATATCTAGCTCTGCTTCATTTGGAGTTTTGCTAAAATGTTCCGCATATTCAATGAGCTTATTTGTCTCCCCACTCATAGCACTTACAACCACAACTAAGTGATCCCCTTGATCTTTGAATTTTTTTATAATATTCGCAACATTCTGTATTCGCTCAAGGCTACCTACACTCGTGCCCCCAAATTTTAATACACGCAACATCTATTAAATATATCCCTCTTTCTTAAAATATTTTAAAACTTTTTTATACACAGTTCTTTTGAAAAATGTTATATAATCATTGAGTTTTTCTGTTGAAACAAACTTATATTCGCTAAACTCTGGCACTTTTGTATTGATATTTATTTTAGTACCTTTACGAAGCTTAACTAAATAGTATTTTTGTGTTTGCCCATCGTATGGAGCCATCCGTTGTGCTACAGAAGCTGGAAAATCATAACTTACCCAATTGGGGTACTCCGCTACAACATCAACCTGATCAGTTCCTATCTCCTCTTTGAGTTCACGAAAAAGTGCCTGCTTTGGGCTTTCCCCTTTATCGATCCCCCCTTGTGGAAACTGCCACGCATCCTCCACATCAATTCTGGAGGCTATAAATATCTCACATTTTGCTGGATACGATGAAGATAAAACAATCGCTGCAACATTTGGACGATAATTCTTTTTTGGTGCATTATCGCTTCTTTTTGCTCTGATTTTATCTTCCATTAAAAAACTTACCTTATACTTGTATTTTACATCGGATTTTAACACAAGGATACTTTATAAATGCTTTTATATATACATATTCCATTTTGTGACAGCAAGTGTCACTATTGCTCTTTTAACTCTTATGTAGAGCTATTCTCCTATAAACAAAAGTATATAAAAGCTTTGAAAAAACAGCTTATTTTCGAACTTGAAAAACACCAACCAGTAATTGAAACGGTATTTATAGGGGGTGGAACTCCTAGTACAATTGATCCAAAAGAGTATGAAAGTATAATCGCTATTGTACAACCATATCTACAAAATAAAAATTGTCAGATCACTATTGAGGCAAATCCAAATTCTGCTAGTGATAAATGGCTTTGGCAGATCTATAACATAGGGATAAATCGTATAAGTTTTGGAGTACAAAGTTTTGATGATGAGAAATTGAAGTTTTTAGGGAGAAACCATAGTAAAGAGCAAGCGATAAAGGCTATTGAAAAAGCAAATCAAGTGGGCTTTGAGCATATTAACTGCGACATTATCTATGATACAAAGTGTGATACAAAAGAGCTACTTCTAAATGATATACAAATTGTAAGTGGTTTAAAGGTAGATCACTTGAGTTGTTATAGTCTTACTCTTGAAGAGGGGACAAAATTTTTCAATCAAAAAAATGTAAGGGTGGAAGATGAAAATATGGCGAAGTACCTATTTGATCTTCTTGCTCATTATGGGTTTACCCAGTATGAGATCTCAAACTTTGCAAAGAGCGATCAAGCAAAAAGCCAGCACAACTTAGGGTATTGGGAGTATAAAGAGTATTTAGGAATAGGAAGTGGAGCCGTAGGATATATCAATAAGCAACGATACTACCCTGCAAAAGATATTTTTTTGTATATGAAAAACCCACTGGAATATGAACTAATTGAGCCAATATCAAAAGAGGATGAAAGACTTGAAAAGCTTTTTTTAGGACTGCGAAGTGAAGTGGGAGTGAAGCTTGAACTTTTGTCCAGTAAAGGGAGAGAAAGGGTCAAAGAGCTTGAGCAAAACAATAAAGTATCGATTCAAAATCAAACAATTTATAATAAAGAGTTTTTATTAGCTGATGAGTTGAGTTTATATCTTGATATCTAAATAGCTTTTAATCAACCTTTTGGTACAATAATAGCATTATAATCAACTAATTTATGGAGTTACAATGAGCAAAAAAGAGGTTAAAAAAGTAGTTTTAGCATATAGTGGAGGACTTGATACAAGTACTATCTTAAAATGGCTACAAGATGAGTATAATGCAGAGGTGATCACATTTACAGCGGATCTTGGGCAAGGGGAAGAGGTAGAACCAGCAAGAGAAAAAGCATTGGCTTGTGGGATCAAACCTGAAAATATTTTTATATTAGATATTCGTGAAGAGTTTGTAAAAGATTATGTATTTCCTATGTTTCGAGCAAATGCTATTTATGAGGGGGAGTATCTTTTAGGTACTTCTATTGCTAGACCACTTATTGCTAAAAAGCAAATTGAGATTGCTCAAAAAATGGGAGCAGATGCAGTATCTCATGGAGCAACGGGAAAAGGGAACGATCAGGTGCGATTTGAGCTTGGGTATTTAGGACTTAATCCAGATATTACCGTTATTGCTCCATGGAGAGAGTGGGATCTAAACTCAAGAGAGAAGCTTCTTAGCTATGCCAAAGAGCATGGTATACAAATAGATCAAAAACATGTGGATAAAGATGGAAACCCAACCGTATCTCCATACTCTATGGATGCAAATCTTTTACATATTTCATATGAGGGACTTCACTTAGAAGATCCTAATAATGAACCAGAAGACTCTATGTGGCTATGGACAACTGATCCTATAAATGCTCCAGATGAAGCAGAGTATATCACTATAGGGTATAAAAATGGTGATCCTATCTCAATCAATGGGGAAGAGATGTCTCCTGCCACACTATTAAAAACTTTAAATGACTATGGAAACAAACATGGTATTGGAAGAGTTGATATAGTTGAAAATAGATATGTAGGGATGAAAGCTAGAGGGTGTTATGAGACTCCAGGTGGAACAATC
>JAGYNS010000002.1 GCA_018399655.1 Campylobacterales bacterium | reverse complement strand
TGTCGTGACACCGAGCGCGACCATTTTTTGGTTCATCAAGAGTAATATCGGTATCTGCATAGTCAAATTGGTGTTTTGTATCTATAAAACTTTTAAACTCATACTGTTTCAGTTTTTTTTCCAATTTTGAGATGATCTTTTTTTGCTCTTTGGTTTCCTCTTTAAAAGAATTATTTTGCTCTTCTATCTCTTTGTATTGGGCTTTAAGTTTTTGTACCTGTTTATTAAGTTCTTTATTGAGTTTTTGTTGCTCTGTAACAATAGTGGTTTCATATTGCTCTTTGAGCTCTTCTTTCTCTTTATTGAGCTCTTTATTGATCATTTGAAGTTCAGAGATGATGGTATCTCTCTCCTGCAATTGTTTTTTTGCATGCTCCATTTTAGATTCAATGGTATCCATAAAATCTTCATTTTTTACTTTCATTGAGTCGATCTGCTGTATTTTTTCAAATAGTTGTTGATCTTTCTGCTTAAGGTCTCGTTTTAAAATAGAGTTGGTCTTTTCAAGGTGCTCCACTCTATCACTAAACTTCTCTTGTTCATTGATAGCTGCTTTACACTCATATTTTAAAGTAGTGATTGTCTCTTTGAGTTTTTCTATTTGATCCTCAAGTGAAATTATATTTGCATCTTTTTCGGCAATATGTTTATTGAGGCTTTGTAGCGCATTTTCTATAAGTAATATTTGGCTACTTTTAGAAGTCGTCAAAATCTATACTCCCTTTGGAGTAGTTTATCACATTCCCTTCAAAGAAATTGGTTCTTTGATCATTAAAACTACTATATCCATCTACCCATGGTATTGGATGCTTCACTCCATATTCTGGCTCATACCCAACTGCTTCAAGTCTTCTATCTGCTAGATACTCTATATATTGTCGAATAATATCTTTTGTAAATCCTAAAATTTGCCCTTGAGTTATATAATCCCCCCAACTCGCTTCTAAATCAACCGCTTGTCGGAACATTGTACGAACTTCTTCTTCTAGCTCCTTAGTAAAAAGTTCTGGTCGCTCTTTTTTTGTACTATTGATCATATTTTGAAATAAAAGTAGATGGGTCACTTCATCTCTTTGGATAAATTTGATCATTTGAGAGCTCCCTAGCATCTTTCCAGATTTTCCAAGGGCATACATCGCGGCAAACCCAGCATAAAAATAAAGTCCTTCAAGAATTTGGTTGGCAAACATCGCTAAGACTATTTTTTTATCAGTGATGTTTCCTGCAAGATTTTTATAGGTATTGGCAATAAATGTGTTTTTCTCTAGTAGCTTTTGATCATTTTTCCACATATCATAGATCTCAGCAGTATTATCTGAAATGGATTCTACCATCACTGCATACGATTTACTATGGTTCGCCTCTTCATAACTTTGTCGTGAAAGGCAAGCATTGATCTCAGGAGCGGTAATATATGGATTGATATTGTCCATTAAATTATTAGTTTGTAAGCTATCCATAAAAATAAGCTGAGAAAGAACCAAATCATACATCCTTTTTTCTGAGGTTGTAAGATATTTATAGTCTTTTGCATCAGCTGTCATCTGTACCTCTTTAGGAAACCAAGTGTTTGCTTCCATAGTATCCCATAGACGCAAAGCCCATTCATACTTTGCATTGGTAAAGTTTATCATCCCATCAGGATTTCCACCAAAAGTTCTTCTATCGTTAAGATTTTCTCTTGAGCTTGGGTTGTATATAGTTTTTCTTTCCATTATCTACTCTTTTTTATTTTTAGTATATTTAATTAATAGTTTTGTTTGTAGCTTTTTTATGTAATCTTATTGACACCCAACACACTCCATACTTCTATCAGCTACATCAGCTACTGCTTCAGGAGATTGACTTCTTAGATAATAAGTTGACTTTAGTCCTAACTTCCAAGCAAGGGTGTATATCTCATGAAGATACTTCCCACTTGCTTTATCTAAGCTCATAAATATATTGGTTGATTGCCCTTGATCGATCCATTTTTGTCTAATAGCTGCAGCTTTAATGATATCAGTTTGTTCCACCTCATATGCAGGAGTATAGTATTGCCAGGTTTGAGCATTAAGATTTGGAACAACTACAGGGATTTGACCACTTAAGTTCTCCTCGTACCATTTTCTTTTGTATACAGGCTCAATAGCTTGAGTTGTACCTACTAAAATAGAGATAGAACTTGTAGGAGCGATAGCCATAAGGTAACCATTTCTCATCCCATCTTTTTTTACTTTTTCTCTTAATCCATCCCAGTCATACCCTTTATCAAAAAGATCTTTCTCAACCAAAGCATTTACCGCTGGTCGTGCATGATCCATAGGCATAACCCCTTGTGACCATTTAGAACCTTCAAAAAGTGGGTACTGACCTTTTTCCACAGAAAGATCACTAGAAGCTTTAATAGCATTATAACTAATAGCTTCCATTACCATATCGATTTTTTTCAAGTGATCATTACTTCCCCACTCAAGTTGATGCTCCGCTACCATTTGTGATTCACCCATTACCCCAAGACCTATAGATCTTGTTTTAAGATTGGTTGCTTTTACTTTTCGTAAAGGGTAAAAATTAAGGTCAATGACATTATCAAGCATACGAACTGCTGTTGGTACTACCCTTTCTATATCCTCTTTGGTATTGATCTTACTTAAGTTTACGGAAGCTAAGTTACAAACTGCTGTATCCCCATCAACTTTTTCTTTCTCAACGATATAAATAGATTTGTTATTAAGTCTATCTAGTGCGGTTATTTTGTTGGCTTTTTTTACTCTTCCATTATCTAAAGTGACTTCATCATCCTCTTCAAATGTAAGGATATCCCCATCTTCTAGCTCTATTTTAATTTTATAGTGGTTTGGATTGGTATTTTGAAAAATCTCTGTGCATAAATTTGAACTTCTTATAAATCCTGTATGATCATTTGGATTTGCTGTATTAGCATTATCTTTAAAGCATAAAAATGGACTTCCTGATTCAAAATAAGATGTAAGTATCTTTTTCCAAAGCGTTTTTGCAGGCATTTGCTCTTTTATTATAGAGTGATCATTTTCATACTCTTCATACCGTTTTTTAAAAGCCTCTTTTGTAAGTGCTGCTAAATCTTTAGTCTCAAAAGGATCAAATAAGGTCCAATGAGCATCTTCTAAAACTCTTTCCATAAAAAGATCATTGATCCATAGTGCTGGGAAAAGATCATGGGCTCTTCGTCTCTCCTCTCCACTATTTTTCTTTAGATCTAGAAAATCCTCTATATCCATATGCCATGGTTCCATATACACAGCAATGGCACCTTTTCTAGTACCTAATTGATCCACAGCAATGGCAATATCATTGGTTATTTTTAAAAATGGGATTGTTCCTCCAGCTGCATTTTTATGACCATCGATAGATCCACCAAGACTTCGGATGCTATTCCAGTCCCATCCTATTCCTCCACCAAATTTAGATAAAAGTGCCATCTCTTTATACCCATCAAAAATCCCTTCGATATTATCAGGACTGCTCCCTATATAACAGCTTGAGAGTTGGTGTCGATTGGTTCTAGCATTACTCAATGTTGGAGTAGCGAGCATCACTTCAAATTTTGAGATCACATCATAAAACTCTTTGGCTCTTTGTTGTTTATCTTTTTCATTTTGTGCTAAAAACATAGCAATACCCATAAACATCTGTTGAGGAAGTTCTATTGGCTCTTTATTATTGTTTTTTAATAAATATCTATCATAAAGTGTCTTCATCCCTAAATAGGTAAATTGATAATCTCTATATGGATCAATATACTCTGAAAGATCATCAAGATCATAGCCATCTTCAAGTCCAGGGATGATACGCCCTGCTTCTTGCCCATATCCTATATACTCTTTGAGGTGTGCGTAAGGTTTCCCTTTGATCCCATGGGTTGCTTTGCCTACTTTGTGATAAAGGTCAAAAAGAAAAAGTCTTGAAGCCGCATAGGTCCAATTTGGTACATCAATATCTATCTTTTCAACAGCAGTTTTAATCAAAGCATCTTGGATATCGCTTGAACTCATTCCATCTATAAACTTTATCTGTGCATCAATCTCAAGTTCACTTTGACTCACCCCCTCTAACCCTTCAGTTGCAGCGAGTGTGTACTTTTGAATTTTTGTGATATCTAAGACCTCTTGCCGTCCATTTCGTTTTGTGATCATTATGGCCATAAAAAGCTCCAATTAGTATAAATTTAAATTTTATTTAGTTAAGAAAAATGAAATGTACTTTAGCGTATTTTTGTTTAATTTTGCCTTTTTAGAAATTAACCAAAATCATATCTTCACTTTGGTACAATTAAACGAATTCTATCTGAAACTAGGTTAAAAAAATTGTTAAGAAAATAAAAAACTTTAACCGTTTTTATAGTAATCATTAGATAAAATATCCAACCAAAACAAAACCTCATGAAACTACAAGAGATAAAAAATATAGATATTAGTGGTAAAAAAGTATTTATACGATGTGACTTTAATGTCCCTGTAGATGAGTATCAAAATATTACAGATGATAGACGAATAAAAAGTGCATTAAATACTATACGATATTGTATAGATAATGATTGTGCAATTATTATTGCAAGTCATTTTGGGCGACCTAAAAATGGTTATGAAGAAAAATATTCATTGAAACCTGTGGCAAAAAGATTGCATACTTTGCTCAAAACTGATATTAAGTTAGCTCCAAATGTTATATGTGATGAAACAATACAGATGGCAAAAGAGCTTGCATGTGGGGAGATTATGCTTTTAGAAAATATGCGTTTTGAACCAGGAGAGACAAAGAATGATCCAGAACTATCACAAACATTAGCAAGTTTAGCTGATATTTATATCAATGATGCTTTTGGGGTATCTCATAGAGCCCATGCTTCAGTTGAAGGGGTTGCACAACATTTTGATGCAGAGCATAAAGCAGCTGGATTTTTATTGGCTTCAGAGATTAAGTTTTTTTATCACATTATAGAAAATCCAAAGAGACCTTTTGTCAGTATTGTAGGTGGAAGCAAAGTAAGTGGAAAACTTGAAGCTTTGCACAACCTTATTACAAAAGTAGATAAAATCATTATTGGTGGAGGTATGGCATTTACCTTTTTAAAAGCGATGGGGTATGATGTTGGTAAATCATTGGTAGAAGATGAGTTGATTCCAGATGCTTTAAATATTATGGAAAAAGCGAAAAGTTTAGGGGTGAAGCTTTATCTTCCTGTGGATGTTATTGCCGCAGAAACATTTGACGCAGAGGCTTTTGCAAAACCTACCACCGTTCAAGAGATACCAAAAGGGTGGATGGGATTAGACATTGGACCTGCAAGTGCAACACTTTTTGCTCAAGCACTAGAAGATGCTCACACTATTTTATGGAATGGACCTATGGGGGTGTATGAGATGGATAAATTTGCCAAAGGAAGTTTTAAAATCTCCCACGCTGTAGCAAACTCTTATGCAACAACGGTAGTTGGTGGTGGAGATACCGCAGACCTTGTACGAAGAACAGGAGATGAGGAAGAGATGACATTTATCTCCACTGGTGGTGGAGCTTCTTTAGAGCTTATCGAAGGGAAAATTCTTCCAGGGGTAAAGGCACTCATTATTGAAGAATAACCTTACCCCTATCAATATTTGTATCAATGGGATGGGGCGAATTGGAAAATCTCTTTTCCGATTGGCTCTCAAAGATCCAAGGCTCAATGTTGTTTGGATCAATGAGCTAAAGCCAAATAAAAAAAATATCGCATATACTATTAACTATGATTCAACTTACGGAAGCTTAGAAAAGCGATATAGTGTAGAGGGGGACTATCTACAAAGTGGCGAGCATAAAGTGTTTGTAAGTCACACAAAAGATCTCTCAATGCTGGATTTAAACTCTTTAGCAGTGGATGTTTTTATAGATGCAAGTGGAGCAAAAATAGATACAGATATTTTAGCCTCAATGGCTGTTGAAAAAGTTTTTTTAACCCATCCAAATAAGCAAGCAGATTGCAATGTGATCTTAGGGGTCAATGAGCAAGAGCTTCTTACCCCTAGTCATAAAATTATCGCTGCAAGTTCATGCAATGCAACAGCACTTTTACCAGTACTTTATGCAATTGATCAAGAGTATGGGATAGAGTATGGAGATATTACTACTATTCATCCTTTGCTCAATCACCAAAAAACCCTTGATAGTGGATGTATAGGCAGCAGCGATAGAGATATAGAGTGTAATTTTGAGTTTGGAAGAAGTGCCACTCAAAATATTATACCAAGTAAAACAACTACTATAGATGCCTGCTCTTTGGTGATGCCACAAATCAATAAAAACACAATTAGCTCAAACTCTTTTCGAGTTCCTACTGCAACAGTGGGGGCTATCAATATTGCAATAAGTGTACAAAAAAGCACTACACAAGAAAGTGTTGAAAAGTTATTTGAAAAACAACAAAATGAACAGCATTTTCCTATAGTTTACAATAGCTATGATCCATTGGTATCAAGTGACTTTCAAAGCTCTTTGTATACCTCTATTATTGATCACCGTTTTACTCAAGTGGTTCATGGCAAAATGATTAAATTGGTTATATGGTATGACAATGAGTGGGGATATGCCTCAAAAGTACTTGAGATGGTAAAATATAAATTGTAACTCTATAGTAGTATTTTTATAGTATTCTTATGGTAAAATAATTTTGAATAAAAAAGGTAAAAAAATGAAAATAATAGCTAGCAATTTTAAAACAAATCACACAAGAGCTTCAACAAAAGATTTTGTAGCACAAGTAAAGCAGTTTGTTGTACAAAAAGATATTCAAACACCAATCTATATATTTCCCCCAGCTACTGCTTTAGATAGCTTTGAGTTGCCAAAAAATGTAACACTTGGGGTACAAAATGCTTATCCAACAAAAAATGGATCATTTACAGGGGAGATAGGAACTGAACAGCTTGATGAATTTGGTATAAAAACAGTTCTTATAGGGCATAGTGAAAGACGACATGTTTTAGGAGAATCTCAAAAAATATCTATTGAAAAATTTAATTTTTATAAAGAGTTAGGGTATAATATTATTTATTGTATTGGGGAAAAACTTGAAGTCAAAGAGCAAGGGGTAGACAAAACACTTGAGTATTGCTTTGGACAACTTGATGGGATCGATATAAGTTATGAAAATCTTATTATTGCGTATGAGCCAGTTTGGGCAATAGGAACAGGTGTGGTAGCAACGACTGAAGATATTAGTACTATTCACAATGCTTTAAAACAAAAAATAGATTCTCCTATTTTATATGGGGGAAGTGTAAAACCTAGCAATTTAGCTGAAATTTTAAAAATAGAAAGTGTTGATGGAAGTTTGATAGGAACATCTTCCTGGGAAATAGAATCATTCCAACAAATGATCGAGATCACAAGTAAAGCATAAGGAGAGTAAAAATGGTGATGAATGGAAAAAAAGGTGTTATTTTAGGGGTTGCAAATAATAAATCTATTGCATATGGTATTGCAAAAGCGTGTGCCCAACAAGGGGCAACGATAGCCTTTACTTATCTCAATGATAGTTTGAAAAAACGGGTTGCTCCAATTGCCCAAGAGTTTGGTTTTGGAGATTTTGTTTACCCTTGTGATGTAAGTAAACCTGAAGAGATCAAAGCGCTAAAAGAGTCTTTAGAAAAAGATATGGGAGAGATAGATTTTATTGTCCACTCGATCGCTTTTGCTCCAAAAGAGGGGTTAAGTGGAAGATTTATGGATATTACCAAAGAAGCTTTTGATATCGCTATGGATATCTCAGTATATTCACTCATTGAAATAACAAGAGAACTCCAACCACTAATGAGCCAAAACTCTTCTGTTTTGACCCTTACATATTATGGTGGAGCAAAGTATATTCCAAACTACAATCTTATGGGTGTAGCAAAAGCAGCACTTGAAATGACAACAAAATATCTTGCAGAAGATTTAGGAAGTGATGGAATTAGAGTCAATGCAATTAGTGCAGGACCTATTAAAACACTAGCCGCTGCTGGAATTAGTGATTTTCGATTTATGCTCAAATGGAATGAAGCACACAGTCCACTGAAGAAAAATGTTACAATCGAAGAGGTTGGAAATAGTGGGATGTATCTACTAAGTGATCTAAGCTCAGCAGTTACTGGAGAGATCCATTATGTGGATTGTGGGTTTAATATTATGGGGATGCCAGCAGTCGAGTTTGATGAGGATGGTAAACCTACAATCGCGTGGAATGGCACTGATAAATAGGACTTAAAGCATCATCTTTTGTTCAACTTCTGCGTTGTCAAGAAAATTTCTCATAGTCACTTACTTCAAGTAAGCTCCTACGATAAATTTTCTCTCCGTCTTGAATTTGATCAAAATCTAATACTTTTTGTCCTATTTATATAACAGAAATATGATTATGAAAAAAATAGTTCTTCCCTTACTCCTCTTTGTTAGTTTTTGTTTTGCTCAAGTAACCATTGAACTTTCTCACAAACAAGTCAAGCATGGCACCTCTTTTGCGGTTGTTTTTCAAAGTGATGCCCCTATGTCACAAGCTCCCAATGCGATCTTTTTAGACAAAACCTACCAGATGTTTACTATAGGTGGGGATATAACTCAATATGTGGTTTTTTTACCAGTGGACTATCATACCCCTTTAAAAAAATATGATGTGGTGGTTACCTATTTAAAAAATACAGAGATAGAGCAACAAAAAGATTTTATAGAGGTGGTTGATGGGCAGTATAAACAAAATGAGATTATCAAAGTTCCAAGAGGGAAAGTGACCCTTTCAACGAAAAATAAACAAAGAGCAAAAAAAGAGTATTCAAAGGTGTATTCAAAAGTATACTCTCAAGTCTATCCACACGATCTTACACAAAGTAGTTTTTTTCAAAACCCAATGGAGAGTAAGATCACGAGTGCATTTGGAAATGCTAGAGTTTATAACGGTGTTGCAAAAAGCTACCATACAGGGACAGATTTTAGAGCAGCTATTGGAGATGATATATTTGCTTCAAATTATGGGAAAGTGGCTCTTGTGATGGATCGATTTTATCTAGGTAGGGTTATTTATATAGATCATGGAAGAGGGGCTTATAGCTATTATAGTCATTTGAGCGAATCATTGGTCAAAGAGGGAGATATAGTAAACAAAGGTCAACTCATAGCAAAATCAGGAGATACAGGACGGGTAACAGGTCCCCATCTACACTACGCTATGCGACTTTATAATACTACAGTTGACCCACTGCAATATCATAAACTCTATAACACAATTGTAAAAAAGTATAATTAATAGAAATTGAATAACTTTTTAATGAATATTGATCAAATAGTTGACTTAAGCATTTAAATTAAGCTAACCAAATTTAAAATAGAACTTAGATATAATCACTGTAAGTAAAAATATTGCATATTGACATATTTTTTAATAAAATGAACAATTGTTGCTATACTTTCTAAAATGTTAGGAGTTTCAATGCAACAACTAAATTTATTTAATTTTAAAAATAATAATAGCTCAAAAGGAACAACTATAAAAACTTTAAAATACATAGATTTATTTTGTGGAGCTGGTGGTTTTTCACTAGGTTTTGATAAGTCTGGATTTGAAAATATTTTTTCAGTTGATATAGAAGAAGACTTTTGTAAAACTTACAAAGCCAATTTCCCTACACATAAATTAATATCCAAAGATATTTCACAAATTACAGAAGAAGAGATAAAAAAATTAACTGATTCACATGAAGTTGATGTAATTATAGGAGGACCACCTTGTCAAGGTTTTAGCATAGCAGGAAATATAGGCAGAAAATTTATTGATGACCCAAGAAATAGACTATTTAAAGAATTTGTTAGAGTCGTAAGCATTGTAAATCCAAAGTATTTTGTTATGGAAAATGTTGCAAGACTTTATACCCATAATAATCATAAAACAAAAGAAGAGATTATTGAAGATTTTAATAAATTAGGATATGAAGTTAAGTGTACTATTTTAAACTCTGCTGACTATGGCGTCCCTCAAATTAGAAAAAGAGTTATTTTTATTGGTTCAAGAATGAGCAATAATATTTTATTTCCTAAAGTTACTCATACTAAACATAAAACAGTAAAAGAATATTTAGATGATTTACCCATTTTAAGTTCAGGAGAAGAATCAAATATACCTAATCATAAAGCGATGAATCATACTGAACAGATGTTACAAAAAATGAGTTTCATTAAAGATGGTGGAGATAGAAAAGACATACCTATTGATTTGAGACCAAAAAGTGGAGATGTTAGAAAATATATTAAATACGATAGTAATAAACCATCTGTAACTATTACAGGAGACATGAGAAAAGTTTTTCATTATTCTCAAAATAGAGCTCTAACAGTTAGGGAATTAGCAAGACTACAAACATTTCCAGATAGTTTTGAATTTAAAGGGAATAGTATATCTGCACAGCAACAAGTTGGCAATGCAGTGCCTCCACTTATGGCTGAAGCAATAGCAAAGAACATACTAAATATGATAAAAGAAGACAATAAAAGTAAAGTTTTATTTAACTACAAATATCCAAAAGTGAATTATATTGGCAATAAAGAAAAATTAGTAAACTGGATTTGCGACTACTTTCCAAAAGACGCCAATTCTATTTTTGATGCTTTTTGCGGTGGCTCATCTATTGGGTTGAACAGCTGTTTGAACAGCTGTTTGAACAGGGTAAACAGCTGTTTGTAATGATATATTAAAAATAAACTACTATTTAGCAAAATCACTTATTGAAAAATAATTCCGATACTTTAACTCCAAAAAGACATAGATATTATATTTGAAGGAAAACCAAAAAGGTTTTATGTACAAAAAACTCACTAAAGTTTTTTTTTCTTCCAGGGAAGAGTGTATGGAGCTAGATTTATATAGAAATAATATTGAAAAATTTATCCTCAGAATATAAAAATCCATTGGCATTTTACTTTAATAAGAAGAGCTATGGTTCGTAAAATGCCGTATTCAAGATTTAATCTAAATTCGGGGAAAAAAAAGATAAAAACAACTTAGAGATGAAGAATATAGTTATTCAAAATATAAAAGAAAAAGAGCTTATCATAATGAATCATTTAAATGTCATTTTATAAAAAATTTAATTGACTATAATAAAGTGCAATATTTGATAATAATCAAAAAAATGAAGTTTATAATGATGATATATTTAATTTATTAGATAAAATAAAAGCAGATATGAATTTTATTAGACTTACACACTGAACTATGAATAACTATTTTGGATTTTATGGACTTATTGATGAAAGTATAATTATCTAAAAAATTAAAACCTTTCGAAAACAATTTATATAGATAAACCTCTTAGCATTGGTTTGATAAGTTATTTTCAAATTTAGTAAATTTTAAATATTGGTTTTTAAAGCTATAACAATAATTCTTATCCATCAAAAGATGAGTTAATTAATATCATAGGTAAGTATTCTAATGATATCTCAAAGCGCTGAAAACCTCATGGATTATAAAGTAACTGGTAAAGAGAAAAAGCAAAATACTGAGTATTTATTTATTGTAAAATAAAAATTATAGTAATTAAGGTTTTATTATGCAAAAATATGAAAATTATTGGCCTACGACAATGGCACTTACAGATTTTAATGGCAAAATTTAATAAGTCTTTAAAAATCATTATTAATTTTGTTGAAGAACATCAAAAGAAGTTTATTCGAATGTATTATATGAGAATTTCATAATCTTGTGTTAATGAGTATTTACAAATTAATGAAATATCTGTTAGAAAAGTCATAAATACTTATAAAGAAATTCAGCCTTTCAAATTATGAATTAAGAAGTGTACATAATTTATCAAAAGATTATGTTAAAGCAAAAGATGCTAAGAAAAGAGAATTATTTTTTCAAAGATTGTATATTCAAATTCAAGTTTTAATAGGTCGGTAATCAGTGATTCTAATCAAAAGAGATGAATTTTAATTAAGACTTTGACTGTTTTAAGAAAACTAAATGAGGAAGATATAATTGCGTTGATGACAATTAATGATACTTCCTTATATTCAAAAGGATATTTAAATAGAAATGAATTAGATAAAGCCAGTTCAATATGCAAAAATAATTAGTTTTAAAGATAGAAAATATAATCAAGTGCAAACATTTATTTGCAATTTTATCGTTTCGAAGATCTTTCTGTTGATAGAAAACATAAAATAATAATTTTTGAAGAGGATAAGGATATTCATTTAGTCCTAGAGAAAAATAAAAGTGATAAACAAAGAGACACATATCTTCATAAATTGTATAAACATGAATTAAAGAAAGAAGTAAAATCATTTTACGGTATAGAAAAATGTATGGCTGAAAAATTAGATTATCCCTCATTAATTGCAAGTCATATCTTGCCATTTAGAGATGCTAGTGATTATCAAGCATATGACTCAAATAATGGCTTATTGCCGGAGTAGAAACTTCGGACATCTTATTTGATCAAGGATATATTACTTTTACAATAGAGGGTAAAATACAAGTATTTGATGGTTTGTCAGATGAATTGCAAAAACATATAAATAAAGAAGAATATCAAATAAATAGTTCATTTCTAAATAAAGATAGAATATCTTATTTGAAATATCATCATAATATGTATATAAGGGGTAATATGAAATTTTTTGTACTTGAAAACAAAGTTTTGGAAATTGATTCTGTGATGGAATCTGATATATTTTTTATTGTTAAAGATGGGTATTTAAAATCTTTAGGATTTTCTGTAGATGATGGAGATGAAACGGAAGGAATTTATATAGAAAAAATATAAAATTGAATGGGTTGGACTTAGAATTTCCAATTAATTTAAAAGATTTTTAAGTGAATTACTTAAAAAAATAAGAGTTTTCAAGAAAAGTTTAGTTATTTAAAAACGCCTAGATTAACAAAAGATTAATAAAGATAAGGTTGAAATAGATATGTCACTAATGTTATTATTCTTAAAAATAATTGATTTATTTTTTTCATCAAGGTATACATACGATGTTATACAAAAGCTGGGAATTTCAGAGCAAAGTAATGAGTCTTTTGATGATGATAAAATTAAAGAAATAAATGACATATTTGTTAATTATATTTTTATATGCAGATACAAATTTTAATATAAATGAACGAAAACTTGAGCTAAATTCTAGAAAACCTTAAAAGCAAAAAAAATACTGTTAATGGAAAAAATAAATTCGTATAGATGAAGATAAGGCTAAAATTAAGGATTTGGCGGGAAGTAGATTGAATCTTTAGAATTAGAATTGAGTTTATTCTCATGAGTTGAATAAAGTTAATAATGCACTAGTGAAACTGAAAGTACCAGCAAGTTTTAACGGATAGCAAGATTAAAATAGAAAAATAATAGATTTTTTAACAATATGCAGGAAATATTTTAAAGATATTTATTCCTATATACTCTTTATAATGCTTTGTATATTTTGCTATTTGTTAATAGTTCAAGGTTCTTCAATTAATTTAGTTTTATATTTTACAATATTTTTTCCTTTAGTTTTTCACATTAAGTTTTTTATTATTTAGACAAGGAAACATAAAAATGAAGGAGTTAGAAGAAGCAAATAAGATTTATTTTTTAATTCATGATGTTAATCAGTCTTTGAAGGCACTACTGAGGTAAATATTGGAGAGATATGCATGGAAGACAGAAGAAATTAGATGTAAATTGATTATTAATATATTAAACTATACATCTTCTAAAATTACTTTTGCGATAATGAAAATACCTCTAATAATGGATTAAATGGATTTATTGAGTAACTTGGCCAATCTTAAAACAGTTACAAGTTGATCTCTGACAAATGATATAGTCAGTATTTTAAATTAGTATTAGGGCATTTAGATAATTTAGTTTTTTATAAATGCTTTATTTATACCTTGATAATTATAAATTAGGATAGTATATTTATAATGAAAATAGAATACAATATTTGATTACCATAGAAATAATGTATTTAGGAAGAAGTGCTTAATCACTAAAAAAAGACCACAAAACCTTTCAGTTAAGGCAAAGGGTTACTGAAGTAAACAGTTTCAAAGATTATTTCAACAAAATTAATATAATAAAAAAGAAAAAAATTAAAAGAGTTGAAAAAAGGAAAAATACCACTAACCTTCCCATTAAGTCATTAATTACAAATATTTAGCTATTATAACTCTTAAATTTAAAAAATAAGAGAAGATAATGGGAATAAATTTTAAAGAACTTTCAGGAAAATATCAAACACCATATTATGTATATGACTGATTATATTACAAACAATACCAAGAGCTTAAAAATGCTTTAAAGCTCGTAAATCACTTATCCTTATACGCGATTAAAGTTTAACCAAATTTAAGTGTAGTAAAGCACGTAGGGTAATCAAGGGAGTGGGGCGGATTGTGTCAGTATAGGGCGAGGTAAAAAGAGCATTAAAAGCTGGAATACCAAAAAATATAAGATTATGGTCTCTTTCGGAGTTGGAAAAATAGATAGTGAGATAAAAGAGGCACCGCAAAGCTTGATATTTTGATGATCAATGTAGAAAGTGAAGCAGAGCTTACGAGAGTTGAGCTTATGGCAAAAAATTTACAAAAACAAGCTAGGATCTCTATACGGGTCAATCCTAATGTTGATCCAAAAACCCATCCATATATCTCTACTGGACTTCATGAAAATAAGTTTGGGGTTGATATAGATACCGCAAAACGGATGTATATAAGTGCAAAAAAAAGTGAATATCTTGATCCTATTGGGATCCATTGCCACATAGGTAGCCAGTTAACACAGCTAGCTCCTATAAAAGAGTCAGTGAATATTGTTGCAAATCTTGTACGAAACATAAAAGCAGCACTTGATGTGGAGTTGAAGTTTTTTGATGTAGGGGGAGGTTTAGGGATAGTATATGACAATGAAACCCTTATCAATACTTATGAGTATGCTCAAACTATTCTTGATGCTCTTCATGGGCTAGATATTACTATAGTATGTGAGCCAGGACGGTATTTGGTAGGAAATAGTGGAGTATTTGTAACGAAAGTTTTATATGAAAAAACCAATGGAGAGAAAAGGTTTGTAGTTGTAGATGGAGCGATGAATGATCTTTTGCGACCAACGCTGTATGATGCATACCATAAAATAGAGGTGTTGGGTAAGAGTGAAAATAGCTCTACTTGCAATGTGGTAGGTCCTGTATGTGAAAGTGGTGACTTTTTTGCCAAAGATATTGAACTTCCATTGACAGAGCATAATGACCTTATGGCTATATATAGTAGTGGTGCGTATGGATTTACAATGGCAAGCAACTATAATACAAGAGGAAAAGTAGCAGAGATCGCAGTAGAAGATGGGAAAGATAGACTCATAAGAAAACGGGAAACTTTTGAAGATTTGATCGCTTTAGAAGAGCAGTATTTAAAGTAACTAATACAAGGGAAAAGCAATGGATGAGGCAAGTGAATTAAATAAATTACGAAATACCTTAGATAGTATTGATGATAAGATGTTGGATCTTTTAAATGAGAGGATGCAAACAGTTCACAAAGTAGGGGAGCTTAAAGCTCAAACAGGTGGTGCCATCTATAGACCTGAGAGGGAAAAAGCGATCATCGATAGACTAGAAGCTAGATCAAAACAAAAAGGTGGAGATCTTACCCGTGGAGCGATAGAAGCACTTTTTTTAGAGGTTTTTGCTATTAGTAGAAACTTGGAGTTACCTGAAAATATTGCTTACTTGGGTCCTGAGGGGAGTTTTACCCATCAAGCAGCAGAGAGTCGTTTTGGAGCAATGAGTGCGTATTTGCCAATCGCTTCAATTAAAGGGGTGTTCCGAGAAGTAGACAACAAAAAAGCAAAATTTGGGGTGATCCCTATTGAAAATAGCTCCAATGGGATAGTAAGTGATACAATCACTTGCCTAAGTGAGTATGATCTTAAGATCATTGCTGAGGTGATGGTGGATATTCACCATTGCTTAGCGACCACTTGCGATGGGGTAAAACAGATCAAAAAAATCTACTCAAAAGATATAGCATTTGAACAGTGTCATAAATTTTTAGAAGACCTAGGACTTGATGAGGTGGAGCTTATCCCAGTGGAAAGCACTGCAAAAGCTGCAAAACTTGCGATGGCTGAATCAAATTGTGCTGCGATTTGCTCCCATATAGGAGCTAAGATGTATAGTTTGCCAATTTTATTTGAAAATATTGAGGATAAAGGGAATAACCGTACGCGATTTTTAATTGTGAGTGATTTTGAAAATGGACAAAGTGGAGATGATAAAACCTCAATCCTAGCCCAACTTCCAAATGAACATGGAGCATTGGTACGATTTTTAGGGGATTTTGATAAAGCAGGGATCAATCTTACAAAGATAAAGTCTCATATTGTGGGTGGTGTTTCAACCTTTTTTATCGATTTTAATGGACACAAAAATGATCAAAAAGTGGATGAGATATTGAAAAAACATCAAAAAAGTATAAAATTTTTAGGAAGCTATGTAAGGGAAGCAGATGACATATAATAGTGTTTTAGATAATGTACAAACCTATGAGGCTGGAAAGCCAATAGAGTTAGTAGTAAGGGAGTATGGGGTTGATCCAAAAAAGATTATTAAGTTAGCATCAAATGAAAATCCATATGGTGTAGCTCCAGAAGTAGTAGATATTTTACAAAGAAAAGCGTGCAATGCTTATGTGTATCCAGATGATTCAATGTATGAACTAAAAGATTCACTGGCAAAAAAATTTCAAGTTGATAGTTCTAATGTAGTAATTGGTGCTGGGTCTGATCAGGTTATTGAGTTTTGTGTCCATGCAAAATGCAATACAAACTCTAAAGTACTTATGGCAAAAACAACTTTTGCTATGTATGAGATCTATGCAAAACAAACGGGAGCAACTATACTTAAAACCCCTTCAGATGAGCATAACCTTGATGAGTTTAGAGAGATTTATAAAAGCCAAGGTGCTGATATTATCTTCTTGTGTTTACCAAATAATCCTTTAGGGGAGTGTTTGGATGCTAATGAGGTGTATAAGTTTTTAGATGAAGTTGATCCAAATACTCTTGTAGTACTTGATGGAGCGTATCAAGAGTATGCAAAATATAAAGATGGTAAAAAAGAGATTATCCCATCTGATGTGATAGCAAAATATCCAAATACCATTTATCTAGGGACCTTTTCAAAAGCGTATGCACTAGGGGGGATGAGAGTTGGATATGGAATAGCCAATGAAGATATTATCCAAACTTTACATAAGCTTCGACCACCTTTTAATATCACCACACTTTCTCTTGCTGCTGGAATTGAAGCGTTGAAGCACGAAGATTTTGTCTCGAAATGTATTGAGAAAAACTTTGAACAGATGAGTTCTTATGAAGCGTATGCAAAGAAAAAAGGGTTTCGGTATATCCCTTCATATACAAATTTTATCACCATATATCTTGATGGGTATAGCTCAAAGCAGATTGCACAAAAACTTCTTCAAAGAGGAGTTATAGTAAGAGATATGACAGGGTATGGATTTAATGCGATCCGAATAACAATAGGGACAAATGATCAAAATGAAAAAGTATTTGAGCATTTGGATATTGTTTTGGATGAAAGTAAAAAATAGATATACAAACAAATATGAAAAAAGTATATTATAGTTATGAACAGTGTTTACGAGATTGTAAGGTGATACTTCCTAAAATAAAACAATACAATCCAGATGCACTGGTATCTATTGCAAGAGGTGGTTTAACTCTTGGGCACTTAATAAGTGAAGCATTAGAGATAAGACAGCTATATACTATAAATTCGATCCATTATGATGGGATGCAAAAGCTTCAAACTTTTGATATAAGCAATATTCCAGATTTAGGTAAAAACAACAAGGTAGTGGTAGTTGATGATATAGTTGATAGTGGGGAAACGATCGTTGAGGTTCTCAAAATATTACAACAAAAATATCCACAAATAGAATTGAAAGTAGCAACGCTATTTTATAAGCCATCTGCACTGGTACAGCCAGATTTTAGTGTAAAAGAAGCAGATGAGTGGATCGATTTTTTTTGGGAAGTGGATCTATTAAAATAGAATTGGAAATAAAATGGATATAAAAAATAAAAACATCAAAGAGTTAGAGCAGTTAGCAGGGGATATTAGAGAGCGAATCATTGAAGTGGTTTCACAAAATGGTGGTCACTTTAGTTCCACTTTGGGGGCTGTTGAACTTACTCTTGGTATGCATAAAGTTTTTGATGTAAAAACAGATCCATTTATTTTTGATGTATCTCATCAGTGCTACCCTCATAAGCTACTTACAGAGCGTTGGGATCAGTTTGAAACTCTTCGTCAGTTTGGGGGAATCAGTGGTTTTACCAAACCAAAAGAGAGTGACAGTGACTATTTTGTAGCTGGTCACTCATCCACCTCTATCTCACTTGCAGTGGGAGCTGCCAAAGCTGCCAAGCTTCAAGGGATAAAAAAAGTGCCAGTGGTGATGATAGGGGATGGCTCTATGACTGCGGGGATGGTATATGAAGCATTGAATGAACTAGGAGATATTAAGCTTCCAATAGTGATTATTCTTAATGACAATGAGATGTCTATAGCCAAACCAATAGGAGCTATAAGTAAACACCTTAGCCGTGCACTTGCAGGGAAAACCTATCAAGGGATAAAAGATAAAGTTGATAAGTTTATCAAAAAAAATCTTCCAGAAGGGGCTACATATCTTGCAAAAAGAGTGGAAGAGTCTTTGAAGCTTATCACTCCAGGTATTATGTTTGAGGAGATGGGGATCGATTATATAGGTCCAATAGATGGGCATAATATTGAAGAGGTGTGTGAAACTTTAGAGGTTGCAAAAAACTTTGGAAAACCTGTAATTGTCCATGCACGAACAGTAAAAGGAAAAGGGTATAAAGTAGCTGAAGGGCAACATGAACACTGGCACGGAGTTGGACCTTTTTGCGTTGAATCTGGTGAGTTCGTAAAAAAATCTGGCAATAAAAGTGCCACTCAAATATACAGTGAAGCATTACATAAAATAGCGAGCGTTGATGAAAAAGTTGTAGGGGTAACCGCTGCAATGCCAAGTGGTACGGGGCTTGATCTATTGATGAGAGATTTCCCAGATAGATTTTGGGATGTAGCTATTGCAGAACAGCATGCGGTTACCTCTATGGCAGCCATGGCAAAAGAGGGGTTCAAGCCTTTTGTTACTATTTATTCCACTTTTTTACAAAGAGGGTTTGATCAAATTATCCATGATGTATGTTTGATGAGTTTACCTGTTACTTTTGCAATTGATAGAGCAGGTATAGTAGGGGCCGATGGGGAAACCCATCAAGGGCAGTTTGATATAAGCTTTTTACGATTTTTACCCCATATGACTTTATTTGCTCCAAGAGATGCAAAAACTTTAGAATATGCACTAGAGTTTGCAAAGGATTTTGAAAGTGGACCTTGTGCCATGAGGTATCCAAGAGGAGCTTTTGCTGAATTGGAATTTGAGCCAACCCCTTTTGAGTACGGCAAAGCTGAGATTCTCAAAAAAGGCTCTAGTGATATTGCTTTTATAGGCTATGGTGCAGGAGTTGGAAAAGCAATACAAACAGCGAAACTTTTAAAAGAGGATATCACTCTCGTTGATCTTCGATTTGTAAAACCACTCGATAGCCATCTTTTAAAAGAGCTTGCAAATGACACAAAACATTGGTATATCTTTAGTGACTCTCAAAAACAAGGGGGAGTGGGAAGTGCTCTTTTAGAGTTTATCAACGATGCCCAACTAACCATAAAACTCAAATCATTTGAATACCCTGATATCTATATCCAACATGGAGATACAAAGCTTTTAGAGAAAGATTTAGGATATATTGCTCTTACCAATTAGTAGATAGAATTAACTAAAACTATCTACTACAATGAGTACAAAAATACAATCCCAAGGTAACCATTGATAGTAAAAGGCTTTATCAATCTTTGCGAAGTCTTTGTGGACAGATGCTCCGTTGTCAACATAGCGATACTATATAACAACTGCAAAATATCCAAATACTCCAAGATTAGCTTCCATTAACAAATAATAACCAAAAATTATAGGCATATGCATAATTTTTGGAAACAGCATAGTGTTTTTTGCACCAAATCTACTAGGGATGGAGTGAAGTCCTAGTTTTTTATCCACTTCAATATCTTGTAAAGAGTACAACAAATCAAACCCAGCTACCCAAAACAATACACCAATAGAGAGATAAATAGGCATTCATAAAGGTATCGTTTCACTGACCGCTACCACCCCAGCAATAGGGGCAAGTCCCAAAGAAACTCCAAGAATGATATGAGCTAAAAGGAAAATCTTTAGTAGAGTAACTTCCAATGATAATCAACATTGAAGCGCTAAGTAAAATGCTAAATCATTGACAAAGTAAGCCACGATGATAAATCCAAACCATTGAAGAGGGTAAAAGTTAAAATTTGATTTGGATCGATTCTTCCATCTACATTAGGTCTATTGGCGGTTCGTGGATTTATGCATCGGATATCTCTATCTAGATATCTATTGAATCCCATTGCAAAAGTTTCTAGCACTTAAGGCTGCTTAAACTCCTAAGAGGAGTAGTTTCAACCAAACCAACCAGAAGCTGCAACCACCATCGCTATAAATATAAATGGGAGTGAGAAGATAGAGTGTTTGAACATCACCAATTCATTGAAGTCATTAATTTTTAAGTATTTTTTCCATATGGGAGATTTTACTATAATAGTTTTTAAATTAAAGAACTAGGACAGATGCAGAACATATAATTATTTATAATGGGATTTTGATGGTAAAATAGCATCAGATTAGAAAGAGATTAGTTCTGTTTATTCTCAATTAATTATACTATGATATGAAATTTGGTATGATAAATCAAAAAAAAGGGTTGTAGATGGAAGAGGCAACGAAAGCACTAAAGATGCTCCTGACTATAAGTGATAAGATAGCTTTTTTTGATGGCTTGTCGCAAGCAGAGATTGTTGGATTGATCTCTGATGTAAAATATTAAACTATGCAGATAAGCAAACTATCTTTAAAGAGGGTGAGACAGGAGAAATTACCTATTTTATCTATTGAAAGGGAGAGTTGCTATTAGCAAACAAAGTCTTGAAAGCAACTCAAAAATCCGTTTAGCGGTGATTGATAAACCCTCTCTTTTTGGGAGATGATGCGACTCACAGGGGAACCTCGCAGTGCAACAGTAGAATCTATAGAAGAAAATACCTTGATTTTTGGCTTTTAAAGTAAAAGAGTTTACAGAGAATACCCCCGCATCAAAGTTTTATAAAATGTGATTTTAGAGCTATCTAGTAAAATAAACAATATGAATAAAAAAGTACACTAAAAAGAGGAAAAAGATAAAACAAATAGCCATCATCGCACCAACAGCATCGGGGAAAACAGCCCTATCTATAGAGTTGGCAAAAAACTTAATGGGGTGATACTCTCCTTGATAGTTTGAAGTATCTATAAAGAGATAGATATCGCTTCACCAAAACCCACGATAGAAGAGAGAGGGATTGTACATTTTGGGATAGACACAATATATCCAAATCAAAAGTTTGATGTGATGGAGTTTTATGGAAGAGTACCAAAAGCGAAAAACTACTCTGAACAAAAACAACAAAAATCTTATCATTGTTGGGGGGACAGGTTTTTATCTCAAGAGTTTGTGTGAGGGATATCAGCTATCCCTCCCTCTCAAGAGACAAAGTTAATTGTCAAAGAAAAACTTCTCAATCTTGGTGCTTCTTATGAGTATTTAAAAGTATTGATAAGAACTATATGAGTAAAATTCAACCCAATGATAAATATCGGATAGAAAAAGCTTTAGAGATTTATTATGAAACACAAACTATACCAACTGAATATTTTAGAAAAACAAACCCCAACCAATTATCCAAAACCTTAATATCTATGAGATAATCACTGAGGTTCAAATACTTCGAGAGAGGATTGAGCAACTCTTAGAACAAAAAAGATGTTACAAAACGGAATACTTGATGAGGTAAAGTTTTTAGAGCAAAACTATACAAGAGAGCCTTTATGTATGAAAAGCATAGGAATTAAGGAGTGTTTAGAATATTTTGATGGAAAAATCAATAAGCAAGAGTTGGAGTATTGGATCACTACGCATACCTCTCAACTTGCAAAAAGGCAAAGAACATTTAATAAAAGTCAGTTTCATGGACAAACAGTCGCACCAGCTTCACAATTAAAAGAAATTATAAAATCCTATTTTAGTGTTCCAAATAGTTACATAAGCAGTTAAAAAATATCCCTATTGCATGTGTGTTGTAAGTTAATATTTAATTATAATTGGCTATGATTTGTCCAATTACACTCAAGGCTACAAGGGCTTGTAGTCTTCTAACTTAAGGGGAAAAAATGGAACATTCTAGCTTTGCACATCCATATTTTGGTGCGTTTGTTATGTTTGTATTGACATTTGGAGCTTTTATAGCGACCACTATGGCAGCAAGATTTGTAAGTAGAAAGCTTGCAAGAAGAGATACAGAAAAACTAAAAACTACACTTTATGAGTGTGGTCCAGAGGTTACAAAACAGCCAAATACTATTTCGGTACAGTTTTATATGCTGGCACTTTTGTTTATTTTATTTGATGTTGAGATTATTTTTATGGTTCCTTGGGCAGTAAACTTTAAAGTTCTTGGTTGGTTTGGATTTGTAGCAATGTTTTTCTTTTTATTATTGCTTATTATTGGATTCGTATACGAATGGAGAAAAGGAGCACTAGAATGGCACAGCATAAAGTAAACTATTTCAGACAAGGTGGGGAAGCAGTAAAACTTACTACGGTTGATAAAATAGTCAATTTTGGACGAAGTAACTCACTATGGCCTATGACTTATGGACTTGCATGTTGCGCTATTGAGATGATGGCATCAGGTGGTTCAAGATTTGACTTTGATAGATTTGGTACAATTTTTAGAGCAAGTCCAAGACAATCGGATGTGCTAGTAGTAGCTGGAACTTTAACAAAAAAACATGCAGAGTTTATGAGAAGATTGTATGACCAGATGCCAGATCCAAAATGGGTTATCTCAATGGGATCATGTGCAAACACTGGTGGAATGTTCAATACCTATGCTACCGTGCAAGGGGTTGATAGAGTAATTCCTGTTGATATTTACCTTCCAGGTTGTGCCCCAAGACCTGAAACTCTACAGTTTGCATTGATGCAGTTACAACAAAAAATAAGAAGAGAGCCAGCAAATATGGCTCAAAGAGCGAAAAGGTTGATATAGATGAGAGCATATACACCAAAAGATGATGTCCAAAAAAAATCCTATTATAGTGATAGATTTTTTGTAACACCAACACTTCCTAGAAAATCTGTTTTTACCGATGGAGTATTTAGTCAAGACCTACACAGTTTGAAAAATATCTGTAGTGTTTTGGAGTCTTATATAGAACTTGATCATATGGTGCTGGTTATAAATCCTGAAGATAATTTTGCTGCGATTAAGCACCTTAAGGAGATTAGAGCATATGATTTTATGATGGAGTTAACAGCAGTTGATTATGTGGCTTCAAAAGGTGGATTTGAGATTATATACGAGATGCTTTCAACATCTAAACATAAAAGAATACGACTTAAAGCATTTATTAATAATGGTGATGCAATCACTTCAGTTGAGTCAATTTTTAGAATGGCGAACTTTAGTGAAAGAGAGATGTATGATATGTATGGTATTTATGTAAACAATCACTCTGAACTGACTCGAATACTTATGCCAAATGATTGGGTAGGTCATCCACTACTGAAAACTTATCCACTACAAGGGGATGAGTTTGCTAGCTGGTATGAAGTGGATAAAATTTTTGGGAAAAATGCGAGAGATGTAATTGGTCCTGAGCTTCGTGATGCAGCATGTGTAGATAGATACGATACTGAAAGATTTGCAAGACTTGGACATGAAGTACCATTTGGAACGCAAATCTCTGAAGGAAACGAACCTGACACACCAATTAGGTATCAAGAAGAGGGTGGAGTAAAACTTTTTGGAGCAACACTTGTAACCCCATTTGATAAAAAAGAGAAAAAACAATTGAAAGAGAGAAAGTAGATGCAAGTAACAAATAGATTAAAACCTTTCTTTGAAAATATAAGTTTTGAACGAGAAGACAATGCGATGATCGTAAACTTTGGTCCTCAACATCCATCTGCTCACGGTCAATTACGACTGATGCTTGAACTCCAGGGTGAAGAGGTGATAAAAGCTCATCCAGATATTGGGTATCTTCATAGAGGGATAGAAAAAATGGGTGAAAATATGATCTACAATGAGTTTTTACCTACAACAGACCGAATGGATTATATCGCAGCAACTTCCAATAACTATGGATATGCATTAGCGGTTGAAAAGCTGTTAGGGATTGAAGCACCAAGACGAGCTGAAGTGATACGAACAATGCTTCTTGAGCTTAATAGAATTATTTCACACCTTTTTTGGCTTGCAACTCATGCACTTGATGTGGGTGCGATGTCAGTATTTCTTTATTGTTTCCGTGAAAGAGAGTTTGCAATGGATCTTATGGAGGATTATTGTGGAGCAAGACTCACCCATAGTGCAGTGCGAATTGGGGGAGTACCACTTGATCTTCCAAAAAACTGGACAGATGATCTTGAAAAATTCTTGCAAATATTTGAGGGACAAATCAAAGTATACGAAGGGCTTTTAACAAAAAATAGAATCTGGAGAATGAGACTAGAAAATGTTGGAATTCTCACTCCTAAGATGGCAAAAGAGTGGGCATGTAGTGGTCCATCACTTCGAGGAAGTGGTATTAAATGGGATTTAAGAAAAGAGATGCCTTACGGATTGTATCCTGAGCTAGATTTTGATATTCCAATTTCAGATAGATGTGACTCTTATGGAAGATATAAGTGTCATATGGCAGAGATGTACGAGTCTGTTAAGATTTTACGACAATTGATCCCTATGTATAAGCAGAGTGATACGCAGTTAATGGCTCATGCACCTGAGTATATCTCTGCAACAAAAGAGGAGATGATGACACAAAACTACTCTTTGATGCAACATTTTGTATTGGTTACTCAAGGGATGAGACCACCAGTTGGGGAAGTGTATGTAGCAACAGAGTCTCCAAAAGGGGAGCTTGGATTTTATATTGTAAGTGATGGATCACCATACCCATATAAACTCAAATGTAGAGCTCCTAGTTTTTGGCACACAGGATTACTACAAGATATATTACCTGGTCACCAGTTAGCCGATGTGGTTACTATTATAGGTAACTTAAATATTGTATTTGGTGAGATTGACCGATAAGGAAGGGATGAGATGAAACGATATGATTTAAGAGAGCACAAAGAGAATTTTATCCCAAGACTAGTAGAGATTATGGGGAAAGAGATCACTGAGGGTGAAAATGGGATATTTTTATTTGAGATAGGTGATTTTAGTTCAGTTCAAAATGTAGCTGATGCAATTAAGGAAAATCAGTGGACACTTATGAACTCTTTGAAGTTCAATGAAGTTGACTGGACGGTAGTTGTCAAAAAAGAGAAACCACCTGTTCAAAAAAGTGATACCCAAGAGGAAACAGAGTAAAATAAAACTCGTAAGAAGGATTTGTTTTGAGTAAAGTTTATTATTCTAATTGGCAAGGTGAAGTGATTGATAATAGAGGTAAACCCCTAGATAACTGGGATGAGATCTCTGTAAAACTTCCTGTTGATTACACGAAAGAATCCCCTACAAAAGCATTTGTAGGATGGGATGGATTTGCATTGTTTGAAGAAGATGTAGATGTTGTAAAACTTGCCATGAATTATGCAAGACAGTATCAGGAATATAGTGAAGCTTGTGGAAGGTGTACCCCTGGAAGATGGGGTGGACAGATCCTTTTTGATATGCTTGACAAGATAGCAAGAGGGGAAGGGGACCTTAGTGACTTAGATCATATCAAAGAGGTAAGTTCTACAATGACTACTACTAGTAAATGTGAGATAGGAAAAACTGTTCCAACACCAATTTTATATATGATAGAAGCTTTTGAAGAGCAGTTTTTAACATTGATTCAAAATGGGCAAAAATCTCCATGGTATGAAAAAGATACTGAGCGATATATAGCAAATGTCACAGCTCCTTGCACAGATATGTGTCCAGCCCATGTAGATATCCCTGGATATATTGATGGGGTCAGAGAGCTTGACTTTGAAAGTTCACTCAAAGCAACACGACAAACTATGCCTTTATCGCATACATGTGGAAGAGTATGTCCACATCCATGTGAAGATGCCTGTAGAAGATCTAACCTTGATGAGCCAGTGTCAATTATGGAGTTAAAAAGAGTTGGAGCTGATTATGAAACTGATCATGATCTTGAGTGGTTTCATCCACTCAAACCAAAAGCTCCTAGAAATGATGGGAAAAAAGTAGCCATTATAGGAGCTGGACCTGCTGGATTAACTACAGCGTATTATTTGGGTCTAGAGGGGATTAGTGTTACGATATTTGAAGAACTTCCTGTATTAGGTGGAGAGGTTGCTGTTGGGGTTCCACAATACAGAATGCCAATTGAAAAATATAACAAAGATATTCAGCTAGTAGCTGATTTGCCAACGGTTGAAATTATAACAAATCATAGAGTAACCGCAGAGAGACTTAAAGAGATTGATGAAGAGTTTGATGCGACACTTTTAGCTTTTGGAACACGACTATCAAAAAAGATCCGTTGTGAAAATGAAGATCCTAGCTATGAAGGATATTGGGGTGCTATTGAGATGCTAGATAAAGTGAATCTTTGGCATAAATACAAAATAGGAAGCCCAGCATCAGAAGACCTCAAAGATAAAACCGTTGTTTGTGTTGGTGGTGGATTTACCTCTATGGATGTTGTAAGATGCTCTATAAGAGAGGGTGCAAAAAGGGTAATTATGCTTTATCGAAGAGATGAAAAGACAATTATTAGAAATACTACCCTTGAAGAGTATACTGAAGCAGTTGAAGAGGGTGTAGAGTTTAAGTTTTACTCAGCTATTGATACTATTTATGATGACAATGGAAAGATTACAGGGGTTCGAATTGATCAGTATGAACAAGTACCAGACCCAGATGGGGGAAGACCACAACTTGTCAAAGTAGAAGGAGCGAGTGAAGATGTTGAGTGTGACTTTGTAGTACCTGCAGTATCACAAGCATGTGACCTTCAAATTTTACCAAAAGATTGGGAACTAGAGATGACCTCATGGGGAACTTTACAAACAAATGGGAAAGATTATATGACAAGTCGACCTGGACTTTTTGCTGCAGGGGATTGTGAATATGGTCCAATGACAATTGTAAATGCAGTAGGGCAAGCAAGAAGAGCCGCATCGGTTATGAGTCGATATATATATGATAAAGAAGTTTCACTTTTAGATAGTGAGATTATGGAAGATCATATGAATAGACTCAAAGTGTATAATAAAAATGAGAAGATTAAAGGTTGGATGCCAGGACTTCCAAGAGAGACAAGTGAAAAACTTGCAACAGAAGTAAGGAAAGACAATAACAAAGAGGTAAATCTAGGATTCACAGCAGTTGAAGCACAAGCTGAGGCTGAACGATGTATGAGATGTTATTACCTAGGGATGGTGGCAGTATGAGTGAACGAGTACAACATAGAGGAAAACTAATAACCATCACAATTGATGGAAAAGAGTGTCAAGGGATATATGGGCAAACAATATTGCAAATTGCAAGAGCCAATGATATTTATATCCCAACAATGTGTTATTTGACAAAAGTGTCACCAATAGCCGCATGTAGAATGTGTGTGGTAGATGTAGAAGGGGTTGATGGAACAGTTCTCTCTTGCCAAGAAAAAGCAGTAGACAAAGCAGTGGTCACCACAAACAATCAAGAGCTGTTTAAACATAGACAAAATATAATGAAAATGTATGATGTAAATCATCCATTACAGTGTGGGGTTTGCGATAAAAGTGGAGAGTGCGATCTTCAAAATAAAACTTTAGAGTTTGGCGTAGATTCACAAGAGTTTGCAGTAAAAGAGCCTGCAAGAAAAAAGAAAAGCTGGGGGATACTAGGGTATGATCCAAGTCTTTGTATTATGTGTGAAAAGTGTGTCCATACTTGTAACGAAGTGATAGGAAGTGCTGCACTGTATGTAAAACCAGGTGGATACAAATCAATTATAGATATAAAGTATTCTCGATGTGAACAGTGTGGAGATTGTATCTCTGTATGCCCAGTGGGAGCATTGGTTTCAAATGAATATAAATATAGCTCAAATGCATGGGAATCAAAAAAAGTACCAGCAACTTGTGCACATTGTAGCAGTGGGTGTGGATTATACTATGAGGTAAAACATGCAGGTGTATCAAATCCATTTGAGAATAAAATCACTCGAGTGACCAATGATGCGGAGTTTGATGCACTTTGTGGTGCGGGACGATTTGGATTTCATTTTGAAAATAAAGGAGATGGAAAAGATCCTGCAAAACTTCAATTAGCAGTTGAAGCGATAAGTTCAAGCGATACGATTGTTTTTAATTCATTTATAACAAATGAAGAAGCATATATCTTACAAAAACTCAAAGAGCAAACTGGAATAAAACTTGTAAATTATGATGCAAAAAAATTTCAAGATTTTATAAAAAGTTATGAAAGTGTCACTCAAAAGCCTTTGTATGACGGAACCAATGAAACGATCCAACAAAGTGATGCAATCATTATGATTGGTACTAGAATTAGTAGAGATAATCCAGTGGTAAAATATGCTTGTAATATTGCGACAAAAAAGCAAAGGGCTGATTTTATCTATATGCACCCAATTGATGATATTGCATTACAAAATAAATATAATCAATTTGTTAAATATGAAGTAGGGAGTGAAGAGGGTGTGATGGCACTTCTTGCAAGCTATTTGATTAAAGATATTCCAGATGAGTTTAAAGAGTATTTTGATGATCTTGATATTGGGAACTTAAGTGGTGAGTGTAGTGTAGGGGAAGAGGAGTTTGAGCTTATAGTACAAAAGCTTAAAAGAGGAAAAAATAAAACACTTGTTTTAGGAGAAGATCTATTTGGTCACTCACAAGCTTCAAATATCGCAAAATTAGCAGGTATAATCAATAAATATACTGATTTTAAAGTGGTAATTATCCCATCTCAAACAAATTCGTTAGGGGTAAGCTTAATTTGTGAACTTGATGATGAAGTTGGTTCAAAAGTGGTAGGGTACAATGAAAAGGGTGACTTTATTATTAGTAGTAGTGGAGTGGGTGATATAGAGGTTCCAGCATTAAATCAGCAAGAGGGTACTTTTGTTAGTCTTGATAAAAAAGTGGTCAACACAAATGTTGCCTTACCGTTTGATGGATACTGCCTCAATGATATCGCTAATGGTATTTTAGAAAATAAAGTAGCCCTAACAATTGAATATACAAAACAGTTGCCTCAAAACAAAGGTTTTTTAAGTGTAGAGTTTGATAGCTTAAAAAATGGATTTGACAAATATGGGAAAGATCAAAGAGGGTATCCACTTGCTTGTGAAAAAATTGAGATGATAAAAAGCTCTACAAAACTTGAGCAGATATCCTCAATTGATTCGTTTAATGGTACTATTATTTATAGATGTGAACCTTTACACCAATTCAATAAAAATACGGGAAGATCACTATTGCTTCAAACAACTAAAGAGCTACGAGGAAGTTCAGCTTTTGCAACAGCAGCAAAAATCAAAGATAAAGATGAAGTTACTATAAGCTATAATAATCAAATTACAAAAAAAGTATTCAAAATTGATAAAAATATAAAAGGGACAGTGGCTTTATACCCAACTTTTGATAATGATTTCCATGATGATCTTATTGAACAAGGGTATAGATTTAAAAAAGTAGAAATCCAAAAGGTTGAAGCATAATGGGAAATATGATACATATCACTATTAATGGAAAACAGTGTGAAACACAAGAGGGGGAGTTTATCCTCAATGTGGCTCGAGCGAATGGGATATTTATCCCAGCAGTTTGCTACCAAACAAAATGTACACCAACATTAGCGTGTCGATTGTGTTTGGTAGAAGCTGATGGTAAGCAAGTGTATGCTTGTAATGCAAAATGTAAAGATGGAATGGCTATTGAAGTTGATACTCCAAATATCGTAAAAGAGCGACGAGCAATCATGGAAGTCTATGATGTAAATCATCCATTACAGTGTGGGGTTTGTGATCAAAGTGGTGAGTGTGAACTGCAAAACTACTCATTGTATATGAAAGTTGATTCTCAAAACTATGCTGTAAAAGATGTAGATAGACCAGCACAAAATTGGGGAGTGATGAAATATGACCCAGGGCTTTGTATAGTGTGTGAAAAGTGTGTAACTATTTGTAAAGATATGATAGGATCAAATGCACTAAGCACTGTTAAAAGAGGAGCTGAAGCACTTGATAAGTCCTATAAAGAGTGTATGCCAAAAGATGCCTATGCAATGTGGAATAAGCTCAATAAAAATCTAATAGGTTTTGAAGAAGAGAAATGTATTGATTGTGGGGAGTGTATTGCTGTTTGTCCAGTAGGAGCTCTTGTAAGTAGTGATTTTCAGTACAAATCAAATGCGTGGGAACTTACAAAGATTCCAGCATCAAATCCTTATAGTTCAGATTGTTCTTTAATGTACTATGAAGTAAAACATGACACTATTGAAAATAATCTTGAAAAAAGGATCTATAGAGTAACAAATGATTCTCACTATACAAGCTTAAGTGGTGCAGCTCGCTTTGGATTTGATTATATCAATAAAGCTCAAAAAAACGAAGAGCAATTTCAAAAAGCAGTAGAGGCTTTTAAAAATGCAGAATCTATAGTCTTTAACTCATTTATTACCAATGAAGAAGCTTATATACTCCAAAAAATAAAAGAAAAAACAGGGGCAAAACTTGTTAATATGAACGCTTTTAAATTTAAAGAGTTTTTAAACAACTACGCAAATGAAAGTGGAAAAGATCTTTATGGTGCAGATTTAGAAGATATCCACAATAGCGATTTTATTATAAGTGTTGGGTCTTATTTAAAATCGGATGCTCCAAGTGTAAAATATGCATTTAATAATGCGATTAGTATGAATAAAGGTGCAGGAATATATTTTCATCCTATGGGAGATAAGCATATTGAAGGGCTAGGAAAATTAGGAAAAACTATTCAGCCAGTACAAATAAATGTATTAAGTGAAGAGGCTGTTTTTTACCTTATACTTGATCAGTTTGGGAAAGATCTACCTGAAGATATTCAAAGCTTTTTGGATTCATTTAAAGAGAAACGAACAAAAGTAGTCACAGAAACTATTAAAGAAAAAGTTGTTGAGATGGTTACTGATCCTGAAACAGGAGAAGAGAAAGAAACAACTAAAATGGTACCTAAAAAAGTAGATACAGAAGTTGAATATTCCTATACAAAACTTTTAGATACTATAGGAAGTGATGAATCTCTTTTAGAAACTCTTGAAGCGATGCTTGCGAAAAAAGAAAACTTTAGTTTAATAGTAGGGGAAGATTGTATCAACCATCCAAATAGCAGTAGTTTGGCAAAGTTAGTTGCTATAGTTGAAAAGTATACGCCGTTTAAAGTTCTTATTATCCCAACACAAACAAATTCGTTAGGGGTAAGTAAGTTATGTGATCTTGATGTGATTGCTACTGGGAAAACAGTAGGGTACAATATGGAAGCAGATTTTCAAATCAGTAGCTTAGGTGATGGGGATCTTGATATGCCAGTATTGTCTCAACAAGAGGGGACATTTGTAAATATTAACAAAAAAGTTGTCCCTACAAATGCTGCAGTAGCTTATCATGGATATTGCCTCAATAATATTGCAAATGAGATATTAGATGAGAAAAAAAGTAACACTATAGAATATACACAAGAGATATTCAAAAAAATAGAGTTTGATCTCCTTGAAAATTATTATGGTAATGACCGTGCAGAGCATAGAGGCTATACCATTGATTGTGAACCTGTAGATAGAAAAGAGCAACCTTTTAACACGACAATAAACTCATTAAGTAAAAATGAAAGTGAGTATATTATATACAGTGCAAACCCAATTAATCAGTTTAATGAGTTTACTGCACTTGCAAATCAACTAAAAAATGATATAGTTGCTCTATATGTTTCAAGTGAGCTTGCTGCTCAACTTGAGCTAAAAGAAGATGACAAGGTTGAAATATCTGCAAATGATCAAAAAGTAACACTTTTTGTAAGGGTGGATAGTGATCTAAAAGGGGAGATTTCGTATGTACCAACATTTGAAAAAAATTGTGAAACAAGAAAACTATTTGAAAACTGTAGATTCGCTACAGCAAATATAACAAAGGTGTAAAAGATGGATAATGAAATTCTAATGACAATAGTTAAAGTAGTAGTTATTTTAGCCGTATTTTCTGCATTAGCTGGATTTACTACATATGTGGAAAGAAAAATATTAGCTTTTATGCAAAGACGACCTGGTCCTATGCATGTAGGTCCTTATGGACTGCTACAAATTTTAGCTGATGGTGCAAAACTTTTTACAAAAGAGGATTTTGTTCCACAAAATTCAAATAGACTTATTTTTATGATAGCTCCAGTGATCACTGCAGCAACGGCATTTATTGCAATGACAGCAATACCGTTTCTCCCTGGAGTAATTGTATCTGATGTCAATGTTGGGGTGTTATTTGTCCTTGGTGTTATGGCAACAGGATTGTATGGACCACTTTTAGGTGGTATGTCTCAAGCAAATAAATGGGGACTTCTTGGAGGTGCCAGAACAGCTATTCAACTTCTTTCATATGAGGTTGTTACTGGTCTTTCGATTTTAGCTCCATTGATGCTTGTAGGAAGTTTATCACTTATTGATATTAACAACTATCAAGCAGGTGGATTGTCAAATTGGCTTATTTGGACACAGCCTGTAGCATTTTTCCTATTTTTAATAGCAGGATTTGCAGAGACAAATAGAACACCTTTTGACCTTTTAGAGCATGAAGCAGAAGTTATTGCTGGATATGCGACAGAGTATTCTGGGATGAGATGGGGGATGTTTTTTATAGGTGAATATGCAAACCTTTTTACAATAGCATTCTTAACATCTTTAATGTTTTTAGGTGGGTTCAATGATCTATGGTTTATCCCTGGAGCGTTAGCAATTATTTTAAAAGTTATGTTCTTGATTTTCCTTTTCTTATGGACAAGAGCATCTTGGCCACACATACGACCAGATCAATTGATGTGGTTATGTTGGAAAGTGTTGATGCCATTAGCTTTATTAAATATACTAGTAACTGGTCTAGTAGTACTATAAAAGGGTTGAATGATGAGTTTTAAAGATTTAAAAGAGAGAAATGTTGGCACTCAAGAGTATGTTTTAATGGATATTGAAGAGTATCCAAAAACAGGATGGCAACAGTTTACGCAAGTAGTAAAAAGAAGTTTGAGTCTAGAGCTTTTTAAAGGTTTAGGGATAACTTTTAAAATAATGAAAGGTGTATTGGTCAACAATGAGACACACAATACACTCTATCCAATAGAGAAACTTCCAATTAGCCCAAGATATAGAGCAGTACACAAGCTTTTGGGTCTTCTTGAAAGTGGAAATAACCGATGTATTGGGTGTGGATTGTGTGAGAAAATTTGTATCGCAAAATGTATTCGAATGGATACAAAAATAGATGAAAACTCGCGAAAAGAGGTTATGGAGTATACCATTAATCTAGGTCGTTGTATCTTTTGTGGATACTGTGCTGAAGTATGCCCAGAACTTGCAATTGTTCATGGGGGAAGATATGAAAATGCAAGTGAACAAAGAGAACACTTTGTTCTCAAAGATGATCTTTTAACCCCATTTGACCAGTTAGCACAACAAGTGGAATATGATGGATTTGGTGCAATTTCACCCGATGCAGATAAAAAAATCAAAAAAACGCCACTGGCTTATTAAGGAATAATGATGTTTGAAGTAGTAGCCTTTTACCTATTTGCTTTTTTAACAATAGCAATGTTTACAGTAACCGTTATGACGAAAAATGCACTTTATGCATTAAGCTCATTAGCTGCTGGGATGATTTTCATCTCTGCATTTTTCTTTTTACTAGGAGCTGAATTTTTAGGAGCAGTACAAATCGTAGTATATACAGGAGCTGTTATGGCTTTGTATGCTTTTGGTATGATGTTTTTTGACTCTATTAATGATGTAAAAGAATCAGTAGCGAAACCACGATTAACTTTCTTAATGTCTGGAGTAATTGCCCTTTTAGTAGTGGCTATATTAACAGCGCCTATAATTGGAGCTAATATCACAGCACACTATCCAATTAATGAAGCGTACGGAAATACTCAAGATATAGGACTTGTTTTATTTACAAAATATCTCATCCCATTTGAAGTTGCTGCGGTGATGCTTCTTGTAGCTATGATAGGTGGAATAATTTTAGCTGGAAAGAAGATGGATGTATCAATTACCGAGATGGAAGAGCATGATATTGATCACCATAGAACAGATTCAGAGATTAAAAAGGATATTAAATGAGTATAACACTAAATGATTATCTAATCTTAAGTACCATTATATTTATGATAGGTATGTATGGTGCATTACGAAGAAAAAACTTACTAATGCTATTTTTCTCTACAGAGATTATGCTCAATGCAGTTAATATAGGATTAGCAGCAATTTCGAAGTTTCATGGTGATCTTACGGGGCAAATGTTTGCTTTTTTCATCATAGCAGTAGCAGCAAGTGAAGTAGCTATAGGGCTAGGATTGTTAGTACTTTGGTTTAAAAGACACAATACTATTAGTCTCGATACATTACAAAGTATGAAAGGGTAGTTGAAGATGGAAGGTTTTTTATATACGGCACTATTTGCACCATTAGTTGGGTCACTGTTTGCAGCACTGTTTAGCAATAGTCCTAAAAAATTATTTGTAGGAATTGTAACATCTGCACTGTTAGGGGTTTCATTAATAGCTTCTTTAATTTTGCTTTCACATATCTATACTGCAAATGCAGTGGTCAATGTGAAAATGCTTGATTGGATAGTGATAGGAAATGTTGATATACCATTTGGGTTTATCGTTGATCCTGTAAGTGTAGTGATGATGGTTGTGGTTACATTAGTATCTACAATGGTGCATATTCACTCAATTGGATATATGGATCATGACAAATCATTTAATAGATTTTTTGCGTGGCTTTCCGCATTTGTTTTTTCTATGATGATACTTGTGATGTCAGATAACTTTGCTGGTCTATTTATTGGTTGGGAAGGAGTTGGACTTTGTTCTTGGGGTCTGATTGGGTTTTGGTATCATAAAAAGGATCAAGAAAGAAGTAAAGATATCACACAATCACCATTTTCTACACTCTCTCCATACTCTTCACCATCCCCATCATGGGCAGCAAATGAAGCATTTATTATGAATAGAGTTGCAGACCTTGGTATGCTTGTTGGTATGTTCTTGATATTTTGGAATATTGGAAGTTTACAATATGATGTGGTTTTTGCACAAATTGGTGGATTAAGTGATGGATTAGTAGTTGCTATTGCAATTTTTCTTTTCATTGGAGCAATGGGTAAATCAGCTCAATTTCCATTTAATACCTGGCTTGCAAACGCTATGGAGGGTCCAACACCAGTTTCAGCATTGATTCACGCTGCAACAATGGTAACTGCTGGGGTTTATTTAGTTATTCGAGCAAATGAGATTTTTACAGTTGTCCCTGAAGTTGGATATTTTATTGCAGCGCTTGGTGCTCTTGTAGCAATTGGAGCTGCTGCAATGGCACTAGTAGCTACAAATATGAAGAAAATCATTGCATTTTCAACTTTATCACAACTAGGGTATATGTTTGTAGCAGCTGGTCTTGGAGCATACTGGGTGGCACTATTTCATCTTGCAATGCATGCATTCTTCAAATCAGTATTATTCTTAGGCGCTGGAAATGTTATGCATGCTATGAATGATGAGATTAGTATTAAAAAGATGGGTAATTTGTATAAATATATGCCAAAAACAGGTCTTATTATGATCTTAGCTTCTATAGCACTTGCAGGTATCTTCCCATTTGCTGGGTTCTTCTCAAAAGATTTAATTCTAGAAGTTGCATTTGGAACACATGCATATGTGATTTGGGCAGTATTATGGATAACAGCAGGTCTTACAGCATTTTATTCATTTAGACTTATTATGTATATCTTTTTTGGAAAAGAGAACTGGAGTCACAATAAAGAGGATGAAAATTATCAACATCCACATGAAACCTATACATTTGTAATAGCTGCAATGGCACCACTTGCTATTTTAGCAGTGGTTGCAGGGTTCTTTAAAGAAGCATATGTTGAGATGATTACAAAAACACTTCCAGAACTTGATATCCATGTAACTACAGGAACATTCTGGATGCTTATAATCCTTACACTCGGTATTGCACTTGGTGGTATTGCGTTGGCGGTATTAAAGTTTCAAAAAGATGGAACCTATTTTAGTGAAACATTTAAAAATAGACCATGTTATAAAATACTAGCCAATCAATATTACATGAACCATTTTTGGGAAAATGTAGTTTCAAAACCGTATGGAAAACTAGCAACATTTAGCTGGAAAGAGCTTGACCTTAAAATTATTGATGCAATTGTAGATGGTATTGCAAAAGGGATTTACAGTGGTGGAGAAGCAGGAACTGCAATGCAGTCAGGAAACTTATCAAAAGCGTTGAAATGGATGGGAATAGGTATATTAGTACTTCTAATTCTAGCAATCGTTTTTGGTAATTTAAAGTAGGAAAGGGAAAGTATGGAATATATTTTATCAATTTTAGTATTTTTTCCAGCATTTGCTGCTGTGATTGGATTCATGGTAGATAAGGATTCAATTAGAACTTATGGTATAACAGTAACAGCAATAGAGTTTTTACTTGCTTGCTACCTATGGGCTACATTTGATACAAATTATGCTGGGATGCAATTTAGTGAGTTTATACCAATAATTTCACAATATGGAATATCGTACAACTTAGGGATAGATGGTATCTCATTGTTTTTAGTTATTATGACTACATTTATGACCATGATTGCATTAATAGGACTCACTGAAAAAAGGGATCTTAAAAACCTTATTATCTCAGTATTATTTTTAGAGATGACTATGGTTGGGGTGTTTGTTGCCCTTGATGCGATCATATTCTATTTGTTCTGGGAGTTATCATTGGTTCCTATGTTATATATTGTTGGAGCATGGGGTGGAAAATTACGAATCTATGCTTCAGTAAAGTTTTTCCTTTTCACATTTACAGGGTCATTAGTGATGCTTGTAGGTATGCTTTATATGGGATATGTTTATTTCCAAACAACAGGAACATGGAGCTTTAGCATAATGGATTGGAACATGATGATGTTGCCTGTGGATATGCAGCTTTGGCTATTTGCGGCATTCTTTTTGGGGTTTGCTATTAAAGTTCCAATGGTACCATTTCATACATGGCTTCCATATGCACATGGACAAGCACCAACAATTGGTTCGGTTATTCTAGCAGCAGTATTGCTTAAAATGGGAACTTATGGATTTGTACGATTTTCATTACCTCTATTCCCAGATGCGAGTGTCATACTTATGATCCCTATGGCTATATTGGCAATCATTGCCATAGTTTACACAGCACTTGTAGCATATGCTCAAGAGGATATTAAACAAGTTGTTGCTTACTCCTCAGTATCACATATGGGGGTAATTATTCTTGGTATTTTTGCACTCAATGTTGAGGGGATCGGTGGGTCTATTTTTCTTATGATCTCACACGGTATCGTTTCAGGGGCTCTGTTTATGCTTGTAGGGGTGATTTACGATAGAAGAAATACAAAGATGATGAGTGAATTTGGTGGATTAGCAAAACCAATGCCGATGTTTGCAACAATATTTGGTATTATGCTAATGGCTTCCGTTGGGCTTCCACTTACTATTGGATTTGTAGGTGAGTTTTTAAGTTTACTAGGATTTTTTGCAGTATCACCAGTTCTTACAATTATTGCAGGAACTACGATCATTTTAGGTGCAGTGTATATGCTAGTACTTTACAAAAAAACATTCTTTGGACCAGTGACAAAAACAGTGAATGAAAAACTACAAGATGTAAAAGGAAGAGAGCTAGCTGCACTTGTACCACTTGTAATGATTGTGATATATCTAGGAGTTTATCCAAAGCCAGTGCTTGATCCAGTTGATAAATCTGTCAAGCAGTTGGTACAAGTGATGTACTTAAAATCAGTAACACCAGAAGCAAAAGAGAAAATTGCAATGGTTAATACAATAGGGGAGACAAAATAATGATTGAGCCAATTTCAGTAGATATAGCCGCTTTAAATCTACCTTCACTTGTTCCAATGCTTATAGCTATTGCTGGGGGATTATTGATAATATGTATCGATCTAATAACTAAAAACTTACATAAATCGTTGTATGTAATGTTAACGATACTCGTATTACTTATTAGTTTAGGTTCTGTAGTTGGATACAGTGGTGCTACGAGAGGTTTCTTTGATGTGATGTTGATGGATGGGATATCATTGCTTGCTCAAATTATTATTTTAGTAGCATCTGGATTGTTTATCTTGCTTGCATTATCACAAAAAAGATTCCATGAATATAGATATCCAGAATATTTTGCACTATTTTTATTTATGGTAGCAGGGTTCCAATTTATGGTAGCAAGTGACAACTTGATTCTTATTTTTGTTGGACTTGAAACAGCTTCTATGTCACTCTATGCACTTATAGCTATGCATAATAGGGATAAATCAACTGAGGCAGCTATAAAATACTTTACAATGGGAGCACTAGCAGCAGCATTTTTTGCCTTTGGTATAATGATATTCTACGCTCTTACAGGAAGTGTTGAGCTTGGATATATAAGTCAAAGTTTAGTTGCATCTGACTTTGCAAACTATCCATTTGTACTATTAGGGGTAGTTTTTATCCTTGGTGGACTTGGGTTCAAACTTTCACTTGTACCATTTCACACTTGGGCACCAGATGTATATGAAGGAAGTAGCTCAGCAATGGCTGGGTATATGTCTGTTGTTCCAAAAATTGCAGCGTTTGTAGTAGCACTTAGATTTTTTGAAATATTTGTAAGTGTGAATAATCAGTGGGTAGAATTTGTGCTATATATCACAGTAGTAATAACAATGACTCTTCCTAATATGGTAGCTTTAGTTCAAACTGATGTAAAAAGGATGTTGGCTTACTCATCTGTATCACATGCAGGTTTTGTTATGGCAGCGATCTTAGTTGGTACTACACAAGCAACAGAAGGGTTATTTTTGTACTGGATTTTATTTACATTTACAAATCTAGGGGCATTTGCTATGCTATGGGTAAATAGAACCAAAACAGATCATGGATTCCAATCAGATCATCCATTTGAGAAGTTTTCAGGAATGATCAAAAGATCGCCAATCGCCGCTTCTCTTATGGGATTGTTTTTGTTAAGCCTTGCTGGGATCCCACCATTTAGTTTATTTTGGGGAAAAATGTACCTTATAGGAGCTACAGTAAATGGTGGATATATTTTACTTGCTCTTATTATGGCACTTAACTCTGCAATTGCTGCATACTATTACTTAAAGCTTATTGTGTATATGTTCTTAAAAGAGCCAAGAGAAGATGATCGTATGGAGTTTATGGGGAATGCAAATAATCCACTCAAAACAGTGATTGGTATCTCTGCAATTATTACGGTCACTTCTATTCTTTATATTGACCCGTTATTGAATATGATCTCTACTTATGTTCAGATGAGTGGATTTTAAAACAAAGCTAACTATTAGCTTTGTTTAATCTAGTATTAAATATATTTTCAATACAATTCCACTACCTCTTTTAGACCTTTACAATGAAACTGAAAGGCAACTCCCCAGGGTAGGAATACAGCAAGGAACCTCTCTTTTTTATGTGTTTAGGTATCTGGAAGGGGTACTTTATACTTTTCAATTAAAATCTAATCTTATTTTTAATATAATACAAACTACAATAAATTGGCACCATAAAAGGAAAAATAATGAATATTTTGTTACCCGTAGATGATAGTGATATTGAGTCTGCAAAACTTTGTAGTATAGATGATGCTCAATATTGGGTATTACTTGATATATTAGAAGGAAAAATATCAAATAGTCAATTTTATCAATCAAGAGATGAGATAAGTGATTGGATTGATGTGGTTGTAGTAAAAGACCAAAAAGAGCATATCTGGCCATTTATGGAAGAGGGGCTAGCAATACTAGTAGCTCCAACACAAAGATATATAGAAGATATAGTAGAAGCGTATTTATTTAAAGAGCTTCATGATATTAATAGTTAAAAAAGGAAAAAAATGTTTG
>JAGYNS010000199.1 GCA_018399655.1 Campylobacterales bacterium | reverse complement strand
AGATACCTTTACGGTTTTTCGCGAAGTGATTGAAACTATAAAGCAAAAAAACATCTTCGTAGATACCCCTATAGAGGTACGATTTGTAAAAGGGGATAGCTACTGGATGAGCCCAACTGGACAAAATGACGCTTGCTGGATAGGGACAAAAATACACTTCCCTTATGGAAGAAAACCAGAGTATCAAAACTACTTTACTACTATAGATGAGATACTTGCTCGTTATAGCGGACGACCACACTGGGGGAAACAATTTAGAATATCACCTGAAGAGTTTAAAAAAGTGTATCCCAAATGGGATCAATTTTGGGAATTTGCAGATAAGCAAGATCCAAATAAAATTTTACAAAATGATTTTATAAAAAGAGTTCGAGGTGTTTAAATGGGCTTTTTAAATAAGATTTTTAGCTCTTTAAAAAAAGCTTCACGAAAAAGAGTCGAAATAGATCAAGACTCAAAAACTCTGCAGATATTACTTAATAGTGACGATGAACAATATTTTACTTTAGAGTTTGACAGTATTAATAAAACTAATCTTAGTGATTCAAGTATCCAAGAAGCTTACTCTATCATAGGGGAAAACAGCTCTTTAGGAAAGCTTCATATTGAGGTGATCCGACTAAAAGTGCAACATAAGTGGCAAGTAAGTCCAGGAAGTGCTTTTGATAGGATCATACAAGACTCTTTTCGCTCCCATGAGCTTCGATTTAAAGATAGTTTTAATAATAGATTTTGCAAACTTACAAAGTATGAGCTAGATTATGAAAATGAGATAGGGACTATTTGGCTAAGTCTTAACCAATATGAGGTGTTTATCCTAGATGCCAAAGGGCAGCTTTTTAATGATCTGCTTAAGATATACGGGGTAAAGAACAAAGATATGACTATCACTTCTTTAGAACCTTTTGAGATTACACTTGATAAGTCTATTGTCTCATCAAATATGATAGAAGAATATTTTGGGAAAGAGAACTGATGGAAGAGGTATATATCGTCTGTCCATATTGTAGGCAATCTATCTCTGTACTTTTAGATACGGGAGTGGAAGGATTTGTCAATATCATCGATGACTGTGAAGTGTGTTGTCGACCAATTGATATCACCTATAGTATAGAAGACGGTGAGGTGATCGCGATGGATTATCGATCTATCGAAGGAAATGAATTTTAAAGGAAAAAAATGGAAAATCAAACAGTAAAAACATTTGTAATGATCGGTGGCTTTATGATGGCTTTAAGTGTGGCACTTGGAGCATTTGGAGCCCATGCTTTAAAAGAAAGCCTAGAGCCTAGAGCATTTGAGATCTTTACCACAGCAGTTGAGTATCAAGTATACCATGCCTTGGGGATGTTTGTAGTGGCTTTTTTAGCATATCTTAATCCAACCAATTCGCAAGTAAAACTTGCAGGTTTTATTATGCTAGGAAGTGTGGTAATTTTTAGTGGTAGTTTATATATGCTGAGCATTTTAGGGATAAAATGGATGGGAGCCGTTACTCCAATAGGAGGAACTGGGTTTATCATCTCTTGGGTGTTTTTAGCCCTTTCTATAAATAACAAAGAGGCGTAGAGCTATTTTAGTTCTACGCTTCGCTTCTCATCAAGTGAGATTCTACCAGCTTCTAGTATCTTAGTTACATTCAAAGTATTTTGAATCGTTGGGAGAGTTTTATTGTATTGGCTTAATTTTGTCGTATCCTCTCCTAGCTTCATTGATGATCGTATAAATGTAGCGATACTTTTATATCCATAGCTCTCTTGCCCTGCAAACTTTCCATCTCGTGGGGTATATTTCATAAACAAAGGATTGGAACTTTTGAATCCACTACTATCTGTACTTTGAGTATAGCCCCTATGAGCTTGGTCGATATTTATCTCCCCTTCATGTCCCATATAGAAAAATCTTTGTTGGGAGTGTACATCGCTAGGTGGAGCTATCCAAGAAGCTGTATGTATCGAAGTTCCTATAGCACCACTTTTATTTTCCCAACTCACTGTTAGAGTAATAGTATCTTCCACATCTCGACCTAGTTTTTTACTTGCTACTCCACTTGATGCAGTTGCAAGTACACTTATAGGCTTTGCAAAGTCACCTACAGACCAACATAAAAAATCCACATGATGTGAATTGAGATAGTAGCTGATATCAGAGCTTATCCCTGCCCATGAGGCAAAGGTATCGAGCTGAGTTTTTGGCTGAGACATATAGCTATTGAAATAGGAAAAGTCACCAAAATTTTGGATAGTATCTTTTGCATCAGCATAAATTGGATCAAACCTTTTATGCACCTCAAGCATCAATAAAAGCTCTTTTTGCTTTGCTAGTATTGCTAGGTTTTCATGCTCTTTGAGTGTTTTTACAAGAGGTTTTGCCACCAATGTATGCATCCCACACTCAAGTGCATAACTTGCAATCTCAAAGTGGGTATCATCAGGAGTAAAAATGAGCACTGCCGAGCCAGTCTTGAGTGAATCTATCGCCTCTTTATACGCTACATCACTTTTTCCACTTTTTGGAAACCCCTCAAACGACACATCAAGACTAGGATAAAAACTTTTCATATTGGTATCGAAATATTCTTTGATCAGTTCAAATCTTTTTGAATCTCTTCCAGCTAGTTTTATCTCTCCTATAAGTCCCCTATCTCTCATCTCAAAAAGAGACAATGCAATCACCCCTAAAGACTTATCAGACTTTGCAGCACTATCTCCACTAAGACCCGTAACATACTCCCCAATTCCTACTACACATACATCTATCATACTATTTACCCCTTTTTAACTTGCC
>JAGYNS010000198.1 GCA_018399655.1 Campylobacterales bacterium | reverse complement strand
GAAGGTGGCGAAGCGAAAATTATAGCAAATAAAGAGGGGAAAAACACTACCCCATCAATTGTAGCTTTTACCGATAAAGGGGAAGTTTTAGTAGGTGATCCTGCAAAAAGACAAGCGATCACAAACCCAGAAAAGACTATTTATTCTATTAAAAGAATTATGGGTCTTATGATGGATGAAGAGTTCGCAAAAGAGGCTATAGACAAAGTTGGATATAAAATTGTCAATAGAAGTGGAGCAGCTGCGGTTGAGATTGATGGGAAAGTCTATACTCCTCAAGAGATCTCTGCAAAAATTTTAGGAAAATTAAAATCAGATGCTGAGTCTTATCTAGGTCAAGATGTGACAGATGCGGTTATTACAGTACCTGCGTACTTTAATGATGCACAAAGAAAAGCAACACAAGAAGCAGGAGCAATTGCAGGGCTTAATGTACTTAGAATCATCAATGAGCCAACAGCAGCTTCACTTGCGTATGGTCTTGAAAAGAAAGGTGAAGAGAAAGTTGTAGTATATGACTTAGGTGGGGGAACATTTGATGTTACTATACTTGAGATTGGGGATGGAACATTTGAAGTTCTTTCAACAGATGGAAATGCTTTCTTAGGTGGAGATGATTTTGACAATAGAATCATTAAGTGGCTAGCTGAAGAGTTTAAAAATGAGCATGGTATTGATCTAACAGCTGATAAAATGGCTCATCAAAGATTAAAAGATGAAGCGGAAAAAGCAAAAAAAGAGCTAAGCTCTACTACTGAAACTGAGATCAATCTGCCATTTATCACTGCAGATGCAACTGGACCAAAACACTTAGTAAAAACTCTTAGCCGAGCGAAATTTGAGTCTATGACTGATGACCTAATCGCTGAAACACTTTCACATATCAAAACAGCTATGGGTGATGCAGGACTAGACAAAGGTGAGATCAATGAGATCATCATGGTTGGTGGATCTACTAGAATCCCAAAAGCTCAAGAGGTAGTTAAAGAGTATTTTGGAAAAGGGCTAAACAACTCTGTAAACCCTGATGAAGTGGTTGCTGCTGGTGCTGCAATCCAAGGTGGAGTTTTAACAGGAGATGTAAAAGATGTACTTTTACTTGATGTTACACCACTAAGCCTAGGGATTGAAACTCTTGGTGGAGTGATGACAAAACTGATCGAGAAAGGGACAACTATTCCAGTGAAAAAATCTCAAGTGTTCTCAACAGCTCAAGACAATCAACCTGCAGTATCAATTGTAGTTGGTCAAGGTGAGAGAGAGTTTGCAAAAGACAATAAAGCACTAGGGACATTTGAACTAAGTGATATCCCACCAGCACCAAGAGGTGTACCACAAATCGAAGTAACATTTGATATCGATGCAAATGGTGTATTGAATGTAAGTGCAAAAGATAAAGGAACAGGAAAAGAGAACAAAATCACTATTAGTGGAAGTTCAGGGCTAAGTGATGAAGAGATTGAAAAAATGGTACAAGAAGCAGAAGCAAATAAAGAAGCAGATGCAAAAAGAAAAGAGATGATTGAAGCAAAAAATCAAGCTGAATCACTTCTACATAGCACTAAAAAATCTTTAGAAGAGAACAAAGGTGTGGTAAGTGATGAAGAGGAAAAAGCTATAATTGATGCAGCAGCAGATCTTGAAGAGGCTTTAAAAGATGAAAATATCACAAAAGAGGCACTTGATGAGAAAGTAAAAAAACTTTCTGAAGTTTCTCATAAATTAGCAGAAGCTATGTATAAAAAAGAGCAAGGTGGAGCTGATGCTGGAGCAGCTGGAGCTGACAAAAAAAAGAAAAAGGAAGATGACGATATAATCGACGCTGAAGTTGAATAATAATCTCATAAAAAAACTTTTTTAAAGAGGGAGAGTAGATACTCTACCTCTTTTTTTATTTCACACACTTTTTATAAATTGACTTCTAAAGAGAAAACCACTATCATCTTACTTATGAGAATCAATAGAAAAATTACCCAAAACTGGGCAAAAACTTACGAGTCAAAACCAAAAGATATCTTTTTTCTTAAAACACAAAAAGAGATCATCCACTTGGTACAATACTGCAACAAATACCAAATACCCCTTAAAGTGGTGGGTGGTGCTCATAGCTACAATGATATATATTGTCCAGGGGAGTATGGATTTTTAGTAAGCCTTGAGAAGTTTAATAAGCTTTTAGAAGTTGACATTGAAAATGCAACAGCTACTTTTGAAGGTGGTATGATGATCCCTGATCTACTTAAACAACTCAAAAGATACAATCTCACCCTTTCAAATCTAGGAACCAATATCTTTGATAGTGCAGCAGGAGCTTGCTCTACTGGGTATCATGGAAGTGGGATAAACTATAAAATATTTAGCTCCTTTGTCCTTGAATTTGAGATCGTCACCCCAACAGGTGAACTAAAGCTTATAAAAAATAGCGATGAGGAGTTTGACATCTACGCTGTAGGTCTTGGGGTGCTTGGGATTATTACAAAGATCACTTTACAATGTGAACCCTCATTTACTATGGAAGTGACTGAGCGACAGATGAGTCTGGATGAGATTGAGCAAAACTTTGATCAACTCCTCAAAGAAAATGATCACTTTAAATTTATCTGGATCCCCCATACTGATAAGTTTATGATATGGCTAGGAAATAGATCTGAAAAAAAAGAGGGAAGCTTGTGGAAAAAGTTTCAAACCTATTTTGTCACAGGAGTTTTGATCAATAATATTTTTCATGAGTTCTTACTCTTTTTTGCCTCTTTTAGAAGATCACTTGTACCAAAGATCAATAAACTGATGGCAAAAATACTTCTACCAAAAAAAGAG
>JAGYNS010000197.1 GCA_018399655.1 Campylobacterales bacterium | reverse complement strand
ATGCAAGTGACTCTGGAAATGTTCCATCATGTTAAACTACAAAAAAAACCTCTCAAGTGAAAACTTGAGAGGTTTTTTTGCTCTTTTGTTATATACCTAAAGGTTCGTTAGGTTCTATTTTACATTTATTGTTTTTATCACACTCTACATTTGCATCAAGGTAAAAAACATGATCCATTCTTTCATATTTGATATCTTTCAAGAAGCCTACTGATTCAAGTCCTCGTGTACCAGTTCCACAGAAAAATATCACATCTCCAGTTGATGGGATCGCTTTTGCTAACTCTTTTGGCTTCATCTTTTCTGCTTGAATATTGATAGCCCCTGGAAGTGTCCCTTTTTCATAATCACTTTTTGCTCTTACATCAACTATTGTTACAGATTTTGGAAGTTTTTTATAGTTTTTTGCAAACCACTCACCATCTACTGTTCCTGTATCAACACCTTGTTCTAATACTCCAGACTTACTAGGACCTATTTTTTTTAATTCTTTTTTTGATGCAGATCCCGAGCTTCCTGTCATATTGTACCCTTTGCTCTTCCATTCAGGAAGACCAGCTGCTAAAACTTTTACATTGGTATATCCTAGATCTACAAGTTTTGAAGCGATTGAGTGAGATTTGTGACAGTTGTACCCACTACAAAAAGTAACGATTGGAGCTGACTTGTCTACTGGCATAAATTTTGCGTAGTCATCAAACTTTGTATCAGGAACACCTAATGCCCCTACAATAGAACTTGCAGCATATTTAGGCCAAGGTCTTGCATCTAAAAATAGTGCAGATTGTTTATCAAATAGATTTTTAGCAACAAGTACATCAATCTCTACATAGTTTTTCTTTTTCCACTCTGGCATACCACCTACATAAACTTTAACATTTTTATGTCCATTGGCAATAAGCTTTACTGCAACTTGTGGAGATTTAGTACATGTTTCACCACCACAATAAACTATTACCTCTTTTGACTTATCAATATCACCATATAAAATTTTGTACAATGTATCGAATTTTGTATCTGGAAGTGACTGTGCACTTGGGATGTGAGACACTTTATACTTTTTCATAGGTCTCGCATCAAGAATTAACGCTTTTGCATTTTTTCTTGTACCATCACCTATAGCTTTGAGTACATCTTCATATTTCACCTCTTTTAGGTTGTTTTCCTTAATGATTTTTTGAACTTCGGCAGATGTTTCATTTGCATAACTTGTTGTACTAAAAGCAAAAGCAACAAATGCAACAAAAATGAGCTTGACAAGATTGTTAAGTTTCATATTGACTCCTTTTTTGTATGGTTTATTTAGAAATTGATAAGATACTTTTGTCGTTTTATCTCTTTCTTAACAAAATTGTACCATAATTTTATTAAATGAATACTCATTCAAATTTATACAAGGAGTTTTCCATGCTAGATCAAGAAAAAATGTTACACAACTTTGAAAATATGAGCAGAAGAGATGCCATAAAAACATTAGGTTTAATAGGTGCTAGTCCTTATTTAATAAACTCTCAAGCAGTCGCTTCACAAAAAACGAATGCAAAAATAGTAATTATAGGTGGTGGTGCTGCTGGTATTACAGTAGCTGCAAGACTTGATAGAGCATTGGATAACCCAGATGTTACTATCATTGAACCAAATCCAAAACATGTGTATCAAGCTGGTCACACTTTAGTTGGGGGTGGTATTATCCCTCCTGAAAAACTTGTTGTGGATACCAAAGACTATATTCCAGACTCATCAAAATGGGAGCAAACAAAAGCTACAAATATAGATGCCGAATCTCAAAAAGTCACTTTAGAAAATGGTAAAGTGCTTGAGTATGATATCTTAATCGCTTGCCCAGGACTTCATTATGATTGGGATAAAATAGAGGGGCTTGACCCTAAAGAGATAGGTTCAAACGGAGTTCATACTATATACACCCTTGATGGATCAGTAAAAACATGGGAAGATATACAAAAATTTGCCAAAACAGGTGGAAAAGCACTTTTTAGCCATCCAAATACCCCTATAAAATGTGGAGGGGCTCCAAAAAAGATTATGTATCTTATGGATGACTATTTACGAAAACAAAATTCACGAGACAAAGCAGAGCTTACCTATTTTGCAAGCGGTGGAAAGATGTTTCCAATCCCTATTTTTGAAAAAGCAATCATTGAGCAATATAACTCAAGAGATATGAACTATATGCTTCATCATAACCTTGTCAAAATAGATACCGCTAAAAAAATAGCAACTTTTAAAACTCAAGTACGAAGAAAAGGGGCTTGGGATGAGGATCTAGAGGAGTATATGGATATTGTAGAAGATAAGTTTGTAGATAAAGAGTATGATTTTATACATATACCACCTCCAATGAGTGCACCAAAAGTGATTCAAGACTCACCTTTACCATGGCAAAAAGGGGATGCTGGTGATCTAGGTCTTATAGAAGTGGATAAATTTACCCTACAACATAAAAGATACAACAATATCTTTTCGCTAGGAGATGTAATAGGAACTCCATATGGAAGAACAGGTGGAACAGTGCGAAAACAAGCTCCTGTAGTAGTACAAAATATTTTAGATGTTTTAAATGGGAAAGAGCCAAGTGCAAAATTTGGTGGGTATACTGTTTGTCCTATCATTACACGATATGGAAAAGTGATGCTTGCAGAATTTGACTACACAGGGAACCCAGCCCCAACGATCCCTGGACTTGCCGTTGATGAAGAGAGATGGATGTGGTGGGTTATGAAAGTATATATCTTAGAACCTATGTATTTTTATGGGATGTTAAAAGGGATCGCTTAAGGAGTTAGATTTTAAATTTGAAT
>JAGYNS010000196.1 GCA_018399655.1 Campylobacterales bacterium | reverse complement strand
TTTTGGTAAAAGGGCAGGGTGGGAGTTGATGATCTGAAAGTTATTGGTTAAATCAGAAGAGATCTTTTTCATATACCCACTTAAAAAAACCATATCACAATGATAATCTTTCAGGAGTTTGTAGATCTCTTGATCTGGGTTTTGAGAGTTTTTTCCATTGATGATAAAGTGATCTATGGAGTGATTTGCCGCTTTTTGTAAAATAGCAGCATCGCTATTATTTGAGATAATAAGAGAGATATCTATATCAAGGATATCTTTGCTCATCGCATCATACAACGCATCAAATCCAGAACCATTATGGGAAGCCAATATTGCAAGAGATTTTTTCATAACAAAACTTTACACAAAATATATAAAATTAAGTTGAATCTTTATATAATATTTCAATTTTGTAAGTTCAACTCCAAAACCAAAGGACAATCTCATGAAAAATATACAAAAAGTAGTTGTTTTTACCCTTTTACTCTTAGGGATAACCTCTTTTGCCCAAGAGAAAAAAGTGGTATATATAGTATCAGATATACGGATCCCTTTTTGGGAGATTATGTCTCGTGGGATTCAAAAAGCAGCCAATGAGCGAGGCTACGAACTAGAGATTTTAAGTGCAAACAATGATAAGATTAAGCAGATGCAACTTACAGGGCGAGCGGTAAATGAGAATGTGGCAGGGATTATACTCTCCCCTATAAACTCTACAAGTGCAGCTACAATCTTAAGTGTTGCTCAAAAATTCAATACCCCAGTGGTGATAAGCGACATAGGGACAGATGGGGGAGAGTATGTCTCTTTTATCTCTTCCAACAATTTTGAAGGGGCGTACAATATAGGAAAAGTACTGAGCACTAAAATGGAAGAGCTAGGTTGGGACAAAGAAGGAACTGTAGGGATTGTCTCAATTCCACAAAAAAGATCCAATGGAAAAGCACGAACAGCAGGATTTATGAAAGCTATGGATGAAGCAAATATAAAAGGTGCAGGACTTTTACAGCAAGTTGATTTTTCCTATGAGGAGACCTATAATCACTCAATGGCACTCATTGAAAATAATCCAGACTTAAGAGCTATTTGGCTTCAAGGTTCTGATAGATATCAAGGGGCACTTGATGCGATAGAAAAAAGTGGAAAAACAGGGGAGATACTTCTTATATGTTTTGATGCGGAGCCAGAATTTTTGGAGATGATCCCAAAAGGGGAGCTTGTAGGAGCCGCGATGCAACAGCCATATCTTATGGGATATGAAGCGATGGTTCAGCTTGACAACCACCTTGATGGAAAAGATGTAAAAAAAGATATCCAACTTGAAATTTTACCAATCTCTGAAAAAAATATAGAGCAAAAGCTTCCTACTATAAAAAGAAATGTCCTTGGAATTGAAGAGTAACAAACCCTCCTTTTATACAATATTAGGAGGAGTTCTTTTTGTAGTGATGGCGTTTATCATGTCGGTACAGACATGGTATGACTACACTATTATCAAGCAAAATATTGAAAAAGATATCAAGCAAAATGCTACTACAAGTTTGCACCAGATCAAAAAAACGGTAGCCCCATATATCCAAGCTTTTTCTATGGATGAGTATCTTAAAATAATTGAAACCGAGATGGAACACCAGTCGATCTATGCAATAGTGATTGAGGACTACAATCTAGGAAAAGTTTTGGGACTAGAAAAATTTGTTAGTGGAAAAATACGAGACAACAACTGGGAAGTGGTCGATTTTTTAAGCGACAATAGCAACCATCAAAAAAGTTTATCTTTTCAGTATTATTATGTTTTTGATACGATCCTAGATCAAGATGGACAAAAGTTAGCGACAATTGCTGTTTATGGAAGTGATAAGTTTAAAGCCCAAAGGCTTCAAGAGCTTATAACAAAGCAGGTTGTCGCTTCATTTGTATTGTATATATTGTTTTTATTGATTTTGTATTTTTTGATCCACACATTTATTCTTAAACCTATCGATAGACTTTTGGAAAATATATCCAATAAAGACAAATATGGAATCCCAGAATCTATATACAAAGCAAGAGCTACAAAAGAGATATATACTTTAACCTCTACACTTCACAATATGATCCAAACAATAAAAGAATCAAAAAGGTTGCAAAGTGAACAAAAAAAAGAGCTACAGCTGATCTTTGACTATTCAAAAGATGGGATATTTGTGATGGATCTTGATTCACACTTTTTAACTTTTAATGAAGCATATCGTCAGATGACAGGATATACAAAAGCGGAACTGTACAAAAAATCTTGTGTAGAGCTTACCTTGCCATCACAAAGAGAAGTAGCTGCAAAAGTGATCAAAGAGGTTATCCAAAACAAAGAGATAACAAACTTTGAAAAGATATGTGTGGTCAATGAGGGGAAACAACTCTCTATAAATATGAGTATGGTGCTTCTCCCAGATCAAAAAAGGATACTTGTCACAGTAAAAGATATGACCCATATAAAACTTTTAGAATCCCAATCAAAACTTGTAGCGATGGGGGAGATGATAGGAAATATAGCCCACCAGTGGAGGCAACCACTCTCAGTAGTTTCCACAAGTGCAAGTGGGGTCAAAGTGCAAAAAAGGATGGGAGTGCTAAGTGATGAAGCACTTGAAAAATCGATGGATCTTATTGTCTCTCAGACTCAGTATCTCTCACAAACTATAGATGACTTTAGGGACTTTATCAAAAAAGATACCGATCAAACAAAAGAGCCTATAAAGATCAAAGAAACCATAGTCAAAGTTTTGACCTTGATCGATTCAAGCCTAAGCAACAACTACATAACAGTGATCAAAAATATCGAAGATGACGGGGTAGTTT
>JAGYNS010000195.1 GCA_018399655.1 Campylobacterales bacterium | reverse complement strand
CCCTATCCCAACAGCTACTACTGCTAGAAGTATCATATAAATATACTTTTTCATATCCACCCTTTTTATAATATAGTATTATAGTTATTATAATATTTTCTTTAGAATAATAGCACTTATTGTATTGATTGTCAATAAAAACAAGATAAAACAACATTCAAACTCTACGAATAAATCATTGTTTTGTGTAAACTTTTAAGAAAAATAAGGATTGTGAAGTGTCATTTAATATTGCCATTATTGGAGCGGGTCTTAGTGGAGCTATTTTATACGATCAGCTTAAAAAATTCAATTTCAATATCACCCTTTTTGAAAAATCACGAGGGTTTGGTGGAAGATGCAGCACACGATATATAAAAGAGCTTAAGATCAATCATGGGACAAGCTATTTTACAACCCAAGACAAAGGGTTTGAAAAGTTTTGTGAAAAACAACTGCAACACAATATTTTGGCAAAAGAGGGTTCATACTATTATGCTGTAGATGGGATCAATAAAATGGTATCAACCCTTATTGATCCAGCGGATATTCTTTTGAAAACAAAAATTACCCAAATAACGAAAAAATCAAAGAAGTGGCTTTTGTATGATGAGGAGAAAAATATCTATTCCAATTTTGATATTGTTTTTTTCACTATCCCTGCACCTCAAGTTTTGGAGTTGCAAATTGATCCATTGCCAAAAATTTTCACTCAAAAACTAAAAAGTGTAACATACAATAGTGTGGGAAGCTTATTAGCTTACGGAGGTTCTTTGGATGAGGAAAAAATAAATATTTTACAAAAAAGTGACTTTTTTAAAAAGGTATTTATACAAAAAGATGGTATAGTATTTCATATCAATTATGAGATATCGAATCAGCTTGAAAATAAAGAGGATATTCAACAACTAGTAATCGATGAAGTTCGTAATACTGCAGGGATACAGCTTCAAAAGAATTTTACTTTGATCTCTCATTTATGGAAGTATGCGTTTGTTGATAAAAACTTACAAGATCAATATCTTTATGACCCAAAACACCAAATAGGGTTTTGTGGAGATTATTTTGTTCAAAAAGATTTAGAAAGTTCATACCATAGTAGTGCAGCACTTGCACAATCACTTTAATAAGGAGTCAATTATATGCCATGTACCAAATGTACCGAAAGCTTTACGCTAGATTCAAGTTTTGCAAAAATCTATTTTATCACGGAGCATCCAGAGCTTTCATCAAAGATCACTTCCCTTCTAGAAAGGCTCTCTTTGGACTACCAAGATATCCAAGGGATAATGCGTATCGAAGTAGATGATTGTAAATTGTTTTTTAAAGAGAATATCGATGCTTTTAATAACTTTTTCAATAGTATGGAGAAAAATGATATTAAACTTTACATAGAAGATGAGTCTCACCCTTTTGATTTTCGTGCAATTTTATCGGCAAAACCGATGCAACGATATATCAATCTATTTGAGGATAAAGAGTTTTTTGACATTGTTAATAATGAATCACTCACTTCCCATTTTCAACCTATTGTTGATATTCATCAAGGAACTATCTTTGGGTATGAAACATTAGCCAGAGGAGTAAAGCCTGATGGAAGTTTGATGTATCCAAATGATCTTTTTGAAAAATCAAAAAGAAACGATATGAACTTTAAACTTGATAGGTTGTGTAGAGAAACATCTCTTAAAACAGCTGCTACAAAAAAAGTAAAAGAGAAGGTGTTTATCAACTTTATCCCAACCTCTATTTATGATCCTGAGTTTTGTCTACAATCAACTGAAAAATGGGCAAAACAGCTTGAGTTTGATCCATCGCAAATAGTATTTGAAGTGGTAGAAACAGAACTAGTCAAAGATCAAAAACATCTTAAGAAGATTCTTGAATTTTATAGAAACAAAGGGTATAAAATAGCTCTTGATGATGTGGGAGAGGGATATTCTAGCTTAAATATGCTCATTGAGTTGCAACCTGATATAATAAAAGTGGATAGAAATATCATACAAGATATTGATACCAATCAACTCAAACAATCAGTTTATAGAGCTTTATATGATCTAGCGACAGAACATCATATTAAAGTATTAGCAGAAGGGGTTGAAACAAGATATGAGCTAGAGACGGTAAAAAGTATTGGTGTTGATTATGTTCAGGGGTACTATTTTGCAAAACCTAGTAGTGAACCTATTAGACAAATTGACAAACTTTATGTATAATTTAACAACAAAGGAAACAAGATGATTGAGAAACTATTTTACACAGGACTAGGAGTAGCTGCTACTATGAAACAAAAAGTTGAATCAGAGATTCAAGAGCTTGAAAAAAAAGGGAAAATCAAAACAGACGATGCCCAAAGCTTTTTAGAGTCTATTGAAGCAAAAGGGAAAGAGGAGGATCAAAAGCTAAAAGAGGAGATAAAAAAAACTCTTAAAGAGGTAATAGATGAGCTAGGACTTGCAACAAAAGAGGATATCCAAAAGCTTAAAGAGGAGCTCAAATAAAATATTATAATCCACTACGGGTATATAGTGTTTTTTTATTTTTACTCACTGTATACTTGGTGATAAAAAAAAGGAAATCATTTTTAGGATTAAAACCTTTAAGCCCCAAAAGGCTTAAAAAGGTTGTTATTGATCTTGGAGCTAGTTTTATCAAGCTGGCTCAAGTACTTGCTACAAGGAGTGATTTTTTCACTCAAGAATACCTTGATGAACTCAAATCACTTCACGATAGCTTGCCCCCTATGGATCAAAAAGCATTTCAAAAAGTTTTTGATCTTTCATTTGGTACAAGTTCCCCTTTTAAAAAATTTGACAATACTGCTATCGCTTCAGCATCTATTGGGCAAGTTCATCT
>JAGYNS010000194.1 GCA_018399655.1 Campylobacterales bacterium | reverse complement strand
CTTGAGAAATAAAAACCTTCAAAGACCAGAGCCTACAAGAGATGTATATCTGTATCTACCCAATAGGATGATGGATATCTTTCCTACAGTAGACCTCTTTTCCAATCTAAACATCGCTACAGGAGAGCAGGGAGCGAGAGGATTTTTTTATATCAGTAAAAGCTTCCAAGACAATGGTGCTACTATAAACTTAGGACAAAATATAGTACTCCATAAGCAAGGAGCGATGCTCCAAATAGGGCAGCAAAAAGTTCCGCTCAAAAACTTTGTAGTGACAGAATATGACAGTGCAGGAAAACTGCAAAAAAATATCCAAGTAGCTAACAAAGATGCAAAAGTCTCAGTGATATTTATGAAAAACTACAATCAATTTGTCGTAGTAGATGAGAGGATGTACAACTCCACCTATATCCAACTTTTTGCTTTGGAAAACTATGATACAGACTTGTATGAGCCTGTGATACTTACACCGCTTGCTAAAGTGTATAGGTTGAAGATATAGTGAGATTTGTGTATAATAAGAAAAATTTACATAAGGGGTAGAGATGGGAGCATTGAGACTAGAAGATTTACCACATTATACTTATGATGACTACAAGAACTGGGAAGGTAGATGGGAGCTTATAGATGGTATACCATATGCCATGGCACCATCGCCCACTGAACTTCATCAAGATATAAGTGGTAATATACATATAGAGTTAAAACAAAAATTAAAAGATTGTACAGCATGTAAAACCTCTTTGGCGGTAGATTGGATAATATCAGAAGAGACTACAGTTTGTCCTGACAATGCAGTTGTATGTGGTGTTGTAAAATCAAACTTTATAAAGAAAACTCCTGAAATTATTTTTGAAGTGTTGTCTCCATCTACAAAAAATAAAGATAGAAATCGAAAATACAATTTGTATCAAGAGCAGGGTGTGAAGTATTATATCCTTGTAGATCCAAAGGGTAGTTTTGCAGAGGTTTATATGCTTAAAAATGGATATTATAAACTTGAAGGTGAATTTACTGATGAAGTTTATAGGTTTGAGCTTTCAGAGTGTTCATTTGAATTTGAATTTGAAAAAATATTTTAGTAATATATGTGTGGTATAGCTGGAGCGATAAATTATCGTAAGTTTGATTTTGAAGCTGTCAAGCAAGCTTTGTATCATAGAGGTCCTAATGAGCAGGAGAGTTTCGTAGATGGTGGTGTAGCTTTACTTCATACCCGTCTTTCTATCCAAGATATATCCAACGGACACCAACCTTTCCACTACACCAATCACGACTCACCAATCACGACTCACCAATACTCCATCATCTTCAATGGCGAGATATACAATCATCTAGAACTAAGATCAGAGCTAAAAGAGTTTGATTTTCAAACAAACTCAGATACGGAAACTTTGCTCTATCTATATATAAAATACAAAGAAAAGATGTTTGAAATGCTTGATGGGATGTTTGCTTTTGCTATCTTGGATAAAGAGCAAAATAGACTCTTTTTGGCACGGGATCGAGCTGGAAAAAAGCCACTGTATCTCTATAAAGATGAAGATAGTGTATTTTTTGCTAGTGAGTTAAATGCTATAAAAGCAGGAGTTGGAGCTCTAAAGATCAGTGAAACTGCTATAGAGTCGTATTTACGATGTGGGTTTTTTTATAAAGACTATACTGCCTATAAAGATGTCATAAATATCCCTCAAGGATCCTACACTACTATTGAGCTTGATAGTTTGCAAGTGGTTACGAAGTCCTATTTTGATCTCAAAAAATACTATTTGCAAAAAAGTGATTTAAGCTTTGAGCAGAGTTTGCAAAAAGTAGATACTCTGCTTCACAAAAGTGTAAAGAATAGACTAGAAAGCTCAGATCTAGAAGTGGGTGCGTTTTTAAGTGGAGGGATCGATAGCTCTTTGGTTGTAGCTATGGCAAGTGAATATAAAAAAGATCTAAAAACATTTACCGTAAAATTCGATGGGGCGTATGATGAGTCTTATTTAGCGAAACTTACCGCTCAAAAATATGGCACCCATCATACAGAACTAGCTATCTCAATGAATCTAAAAAACGATATCGAAAAAATCCTTTTAAACTATGGGCAGCCATTTATGGATAGTAGTGCGATCCCTAGTTACTATGTAAGTCAAGAAGCCAAAAAACATGTTACCGTCATACTCAATGGTGATGGAGCCGATGAGCTTTTTGGAGGCTATAGAAGATATGTACCAGCAGCTAATGGTTGGGTAGACTTAGCTTCAAAGTTTTCATTTTTGACTAAAATCATCCCAAAACCACACAATAAAAAATCACTATATAACTATGCCTATAGACTTTTGAGTATGTCTGGTAAGTCTGGGCTTGACTTTTATCTAAGTTCTACCATAGATAGCTTTGAAGATGAGTATAGCTTTGGTAGTAATAAGATTTTTGATCAAATAGATCAGTTTATCAAAGAAAGTGATGATCTTGATTCTTTATCAAGAATGCTCTATCTTGATTCGCAGATGATACTTTTTAGTGATCTACTCGTAAAGATGGATATCGCTACTATGACTCACTCTTTAGAGGGGAGAAGCCCATTTTTAAGTAAATATATGCTTGAATTTGCCCCAACACTGCAAAATGAGTCTAAGATAAAAGGGAAGAGTACAAAGCATATACTAAGAGAGTTGGCTAAAAAGTACTTACCAGATCAACTTATCACTCAACCAAAAAGGGGATTTGAAGTGCCTTTGAAAAACTGGATAGAAAATGATCTCAAAGAGAATATTTTTGATAGCTTGCAAGGGGATAGTTACTCAAGTCAATTTGTCGATAAAAAGTTTATCAAAAACCTACTAGATAAAAAAATAAATACCTCAGATGAAAAAAGGGCTAAAATGCTTTGGAGTAT
>JAGYNS010000193.1 GCA_018399655.1 Campylobacterales bacterium | reverse complement strand
TTGCCATGAAGCTGGTAGTCCAATTTCGTAGTATCCAAACATTGAAAAAGCAAGAGCTACAAAGATAGCAGCAAATGCAACGATCACATAAGGATCTTGTAGGGCTGCTTGAAGGTTTGCTCCAAATAATCCTGCTAATACCCCTGCAATAGTGTAGGCCATACTCATAGCAAGTACATACACTATTGATAAAAATAGTCCATGTTTTGCAGACATCTTACCGCCGTGCTGTTTTGATTGTTGGACAATAATACTTGATAAAATTGGGATCATAGGGAAAATACATGGAGTAAGAGCTAATAATAGTCCAAATCCAAAAAAAGTCGCTAAGACTAGTACCACATTCCCACCTTGAAGAGTTGCTGCAATGGTATCTGTTTCATTTACAGGAGGTTGAGTAGTAGCTAAATTTTCCTCTTGTGGAGCTTGAGCCACTGCTTGTTTTGGTTCAGTTGTTGAAGTAGTTGCTCCACTATCTTGTGAGGTAAAGGTTTCAGACATAGGGGGGTAGCAAAGCCCAGCTTTAGAGCATCCTTGAAAAGCAAACTCTATGCTATACGCACTTTCTGTGCCTATTTTACTTTCAATCAAAGATTTTGGAACAGATAAAACCATCTGTTTAAAATGAACTTGAAAGCCATCATATTCAATAGGATCTGGAATAGCAAGCTCTTGAGTGATATCTACAGTTTGTGGTTTGGTAATTGAAACTTTTAAAAACTCATCATATAAATAGATTGTATCATCTAAAGTTATAGTAAATTCAACAGCAGTTGCCGTTTCATTTAAACTTGTTTTAAAAGCTTGATCAGGTTCTAAAAAACCATCATTTGAAAATAATGAAGTTAAAAATAGTAGGACTATTGCAATATGTTTCATCTCTCATCCTTTTTGTTTTATAATAAGAGCAAATAATATCATATTAACATTAATGTAATGTAATAAACTTATCACGATCAACCATAAAAATCATAAATTCAGCTAAAAGTTTATGATCTAGCTCATCACTCATATGCTCTTTCATAATATTTAAAGCATCAAAAGTTCTTAAAGCTGGTTTGTATGATCTTTTGGTTGTAAGTGCATCGAAAATATCTGCGATGGTGACAATTTGTGCTAAAAACTCTATTTCCCCTTTTCTAAGACCAAAAGGGTACCCATTCCCATTAAGTTTTTCATGATGCTGCTCTACGATTTTCATAACCATTGGATTGGTTTCCCCCATCTGCTTTAACAGCTCTTTGCCATAGGTTGAATGTTTTTTCATAATTGCAAACTCCTCATCACTTAAAGAGCCATTTTTATTGACAATCTCATTAGGTACATTCTTTTTTCCTAAATCATGCAAAATACCACCTCTACCTAAGACCATAAGATCCTCTTTTGGAAGTTTTAAAAAAGCACCAAAACCTAAAGCATAAATAGAAACATTGACACAGTGTGTGTAGGTATAATAATCATATGAAGTAACTCCAAGCATCGCTTTGATCGCTGAAGTGTCATTTAAAATTACCTGTATGGTTTGGTTGATGATGTGAGAAAATGATTCGATTTTAGAGGTGCGAATATCTCGTAAAAAAAGTTCATGAACGGTTTCTGATGCCATATCGTGGATGATTTCTGATTTTTGTTGATTTGATATTGATGGGTCATCAACAATTTTTGAGATATACTCTTGAGTATCTTTTTCATATAAGTGATAGTCAGAAGAGAGAACAAAAAGCTCTTTGTGTGGCAGAGACTCTATACTTTGAAGAGTCTCTTTAGAAAAACTAGTGTTGGCACTAAAGAGTTTTTTAAAAAAATTATCATGATCTTGGTAATATACAGCATAAGTATATGTATGTCCAAGCTCCAACGCTTTTCTTGAGATATGGTTGAGCTTAACCTTTTTGTATGACACTCAAGGTCTCAAATTAAAGTTTTACTTAGCTTTTTGTAAAGCTTCGATCACTTGATCAATATTCTGCTTTGGGATATGTACTTTCCACTCTATATCGTCTCCAACAAGTGAAATTCCAATGCTCGTAACCTCATGTGTTCCAGCTCCATACGGCTCAGTAATATTTGCTATACTAATTGTCCCCTTTTTCGTTCCAGCTAATTCAATAGTTTCTATTTGTGTAGTAGTTGACATAATTATCCTTTTAAATTTGTTTTTTATATGCTACCATAAAAATTATTATGTTACAATAGTAAATATTGCAAAATTTATCAAGAAGTGAATAATATGAGTAAACAACATTTAAAAAAGTTTTTAGGGTTTGGGGTAGCTGGGAATTTTGCCCACCATTTAGAACAAGCGGGAGAGGCGAGTGATTTTGTCAATGTAAAAGTGGAGGATGAAAATGCTCCAAAGGGGATATTTCCATTTTATCTTCCACAAAGGAGTAGTTTTTTAGGAATTTATCCTCTCTCAAGTGACACGATAAATCATCCAAGAACACAAGATGGAAATCTTCATATGGAACCTGAAGTTGCTCTTGTTTGTGAGATGGTATATGATGGTAATAGAGTTGTAGATATTGTCCCGAATTTTTTTACAGCATACAACGACTGCAGTATCCGAAAAGAGGGTGCTAAAAAAATAAGTGAGAAAAAAAACTGGGGAGAGAAAACGAAAGGGATCTCTTCGCAGATCCTTCCTATTGATAAGTTTGAGCAAGGAGGTGTGATGGATAGTTACCATATCGCTTCATTTTTAAAAAGAGATGGAAAATTGTATCAATATGGAGAAGATAGCCCAGTTCTTACTTACAACTATTTTTATGGGCAATTAAAAGAGTGGATCATCCAAAAACTCAATGGGCAAAAAGATGAAGGACCATTAGAAAATTTGCACCAATATATTTTAGAAGCCAATAAACCCCAAGGGATGGTGATAAGTATAGGA
>JAGYNS010000192.1 GCA_018399655.1 Campylobacterales bacterium | reverse complement strand
TGCGTCTTATGCGATGCTAAGCCCACATTTTCATTTTGATAAGATCAAGAAGCAATTTATCGGTGGGCAGTTTTGGGATGGAAGGGCTTCCCATCTTCAAGCTCAAGCAGAGGGACCGCCCCTTAATCCAGTGGAGATGAATATGAGTTCTACAAAAGAGATTATGAAACGAATAGAGCAAAGGGAAGATTATAAAAAGCAGTTTATCAAGCTCTATGGGGAGGAGATATTTAAAAATAGTGAAACATTTTATAAAAAACTAAGCGGTGCTATAGCCTCTTTTGAGACCACAAAAGAGTTCGCCCCATTTGATAGTAAATATGATAGATTTTTAAAAGGGGAATATGATCTTACCCCACTAGAAGATCTAGGAAGAAGCTTATTTTTTTCCAATAACAACACAAGCTGTACCTCATGTCATCAACTTAAAATGGAAGATGCACCAGGGGAAACTTTTACAAACTACCACTACCACAATATAGGAACTCCAAAAAATACTCTTCTCAATGAGAAAAATGTGGTCGATCCAAAAAGCTTTGTAGATCTAGGACTGATGAACCATCCAGCGATAAAAAATAGAGATGACGCTCAAAAATTTGCAGGAAAAATGAAAGTACCCTCACTTAGAAACATAGCAGTAACCGCTCCATATATGCACAATGGAGTGTTTCAAGAGCTTGAAACGGTCGTAGAGTTTTATGATAAATATGTCAATAAAGAGCGAACCTTAAACCCTGAAACAGGCAAAGCATGGGCTGAACCTGAAGTGGCACTTTCTAAAGATGATCTAGAACTTTTACAACAAGGAAGACCAATGAATGAGCGAAAAGTAAAAGCCCTTGTAGCTTTTATGAAGCTTTTGACCGATAAGCGATATGAGCATCTTATAGAGTAAACTTCACCAAAATAGTTCCTACAAACATCCCATCACGATAAAACTCCACTCTAAAGGTGGAGTTGTGTGGGTCAGTTGAAAATCTTTTGAGGAACTCTTTATACTCTACTTTGATATCATTTTCATTCTCTACCCCATCTTTGGCAAATCCTATCACATTGACCCTATATTTTTCATCTGCTTTAATAGTAAAATGATTTTTCACCTCAAGGGTTGTCCCAAATGGTACCTGAGTTGATGTTTCATCATATTCTATGGTTATGAGATCATTTTTATTTTTTTCATCATAACTAAATTGTTGAGGATACAATGCCCCTACCCTTTTATTTCCAATCATAATATCATATCGTTTGTCATTCTTTAAAACTGATCCTAAAGGGTGGGAAAAAACAAACTCATTGCTTTGTTTTTTCAATGGGAAGTAGTATAGGTGACCCCTTATAGAGTTTAGATCAAGAGCTATCACATCATTGATAGTTATCTTTTGAAAATCATTAATGACTGCTTCAAGTTCGCTCAAGTTATTGATATCAAACTCTCTTTTATACTCTATTTTCATAATATCCATAAAACTCTCAATCGCTTTGAGTTGGTATTTGACTTTTTGAACAAGTTGTGTTAAGTTTTTACTTGTCTCAACTGCAAAGGCAGGTTTGTGATTTTTGATTGCAAAATAGGTCAATGAAAGCTTCATCTGCTCATCTTTATCTTTTGTTTGTGTATTTTTAATATTAAAGGTGTGATGATTTTCTATCAACTCTTCGTTGAGATTTTCACTCACTAGTTTTGCTAGCTCATCAAGGTTGTTATACTTTGTTTTTGTTGTATTGAGTACCTCTTGATCGATAATAAAAGCCTGACCCCACGCTGCTGGATTAAAAATAGAATTTTCCCAGTTGTGCCTATAAAATCCTCTTCCATCATGTAAATTTAAAATCAAATCCACCTCATCTTCAAGCATTATTTGCTTGATTCTAGTCACATCTTCATAATCCTTATCATCTTTATCGATATGATGAAACTTTCTGTTCATATCCCCATAAATTCCTCGTCTATTTCGAAGTAAACTCTCAAAATTTGTATTTGGGATAACCCAAAGATTCCCTTTGGTAATGGTGTAGTGTGTTTGTAAAATAGAAGCAGCAAAATAGCCCCCTGGTTCATCCCCATGAATCCCCCCTATGACCAAAAGGGTATCTCCATCATTTGTACCTTTTTTATAAAGATCAAAAGGGAGATTTTGCCCAAAAATAGTTCCTAAAAACACACACAATACAACAAAATATCTCAAAATATTATCTCCTAGTTAAATTAAATATGAAATTATACCAATAATATATTTATTTTAGCTATTGAAGTTGTTTTATCAAATTATTATTTTAATTATGGTAGGTTGTAAACAAAAAATTTACAATACAAAGGAATCTGAATGACAGAAGAGAAGAAGAGAAGTTCAACCGTCTTAAAACCTGTGTTTTATCCATCGGTGATATTTATAGCAATACTTGTTGCATTTGCTATGATAGTACCAGAAACAGCAGGGGAGACATTCAACGGAGTCAAAGGGTTTATCGCTGATAAATTTGGATGGCTTTATATGTTAAGTGTGGGGATATTTACTTTATTTGTAATATTTTTAGCAGTTTCCCCTTATGGAAGGTTCAAGCTAGGACCTGACCAATCAAAACCTGCATATAGCTACGCTTCATGGTTTGCGATGCTTTTTAGTGCTGGTATGGGTATTGGGTTGATGTTCTGGGGTGTTGCTGAACCTGTGATGCACTATGGAGCACCTCCTACAGGAGATAAAGAGACCATAGAAGCTGCAAAACTAGCGATGCGAACCACTTTTTTTCACTGGGGATTACACGCATGGGCTATCTATGCTGTGGTTGGACTAGTGCTGGCATATTTTGCTTTTAGACACGGTTTGCCTCTATCTATAAGATCTGCTTTGTATCCAATGATTGGGGATAAGATCTATGGAAAAATTGGACATAGTGTAGATACTATCGCAGTTCTTGGGACTATCTTTG
>JAGYNS010000191.1 GCA_018399655.1 Campylobacterales bacterium | reverse complement strand
GATGATGTGCATCATATCCAAGAGCAACACAAAGCAGACAAAGACGGTTTCATAGGACATATCAAACAAAACCATAAGTTCAATCTAATACCTCTTTGTAAAAAACACCATAAACTAGTGCATGAAGGCAAGATCAATATCAACGGCTTTGTGACCACTTCTAAAGGGCTAGAGCTTCATTATAGTATGGTAAAAAGTTGAAAACATTTCTATAAAAGGAAGTCCAAAGAGTAGAGTAGATACCATATAAAAAAGTTTTCAACTTCATATTAAGGTAGTTTTCGTGACAAAGATTTTTCTTTTTTGTATTTTTACACTCAATCTATTTGCAAGTACCCTTATTTTGTCAGATGAAGAGAAAGATTTTATTGATAAAAATCCTCAAGTCAGTGTTGCATTGATGCCTGACTTTACCCCTTTTTCTTACATAGATAAAGATAGAATTATGGGTTTTGAACATGACTTATTAGAGTTGATTTCACAAAAAACAGGTCTTCAATTCAAAAAAGAGTTTGGTGTTTGGCATAAAAACTTTCTAAGTTTTCAAACAAATAAAGTGGATATCATTAGCAGTATTTCGCACAAACCAGAAAGGGAATCTTTTACAAAGTATACCACCCCTTATTATAAAATTCCCATAATGATCTTTGTCCGTGATGATTTTGGAAAATATGAAGGATTGCAAAGCTTAAGTGGTAAAAAAATAGGGGTTTTAAAAGATGTTTTTTATGAAAAGGAGATCCAAGAAATAACTGGTATAGAAGCTGTTATTTTCAATACTTATGAAGATATGACAGAAGCTTTGGTTTTTGGGCGTATTGATGCATTAGTACAAAACCTTACAAATATCAACTATCTCATTAGAAAAAATATTTATAGTAACTTAGTGTTAGCAGATGAACTAAAACTACCTACTATCCCTGAAGAGGACTTACGCTTTGGAGTCAACCCCGAAAAACCCCTTTTGCACGCAATTATGCAAAAAGGACTTGAGAGCATAAGTGAGCAAGAGTGGGAGAGTTTGAGCGATAGATGGATGGATGTGTCACGAAATAGATTAAAAAAAAGCTATGATTTTACAAAAAATGAAAGAGAGTATTTAGATACCAAAGTGGTAAAATATTGTGTTGATCCTAGTTTTGAGCCTTTTGAATATCTTGATGAAAAAGAAAATCATCATGGTCTTACAAAAGATTATTTAGATTTGATTGTTGTAAAAACTCAAATGAAAGTAAAATTGGTTACAACGACAAGCTGGACAGAAACACTAGAGTTTCTCAAAGAAAAAAAATGTGATATGATTTTAGCAATTGCAAACACCTATAAGCGACAAGAATATCTTTCCTTTACCGATCCATACTTGAGCTTTCCACAAGTTGTTGCGATGCAAAATGACGCGGCATTTGTAGCAAATATGAATGATCTTTTAGACAAAAAAGTTGCTATTGTCAAAGATTATGCTTTGGGAGAGCTTTTAAAATACCAATACAGTACTTTTTCACCTATTGAGGTTGAAAACACTCAAGAGGGTCTAAAACAAGTTGCTCAAGGCAAAGTAGAAGCATTTGTAGACTTTTTACCAGTAGTGACTACAGGTATTAGAAAAGCTGCAATAGGCAATTTAAAAATAGCGGGAAAAATTGATGAGATAGTGCCACTAAGTGGAGCAGTTAGAAGTGATGATATGGTATTGTACTCAATCTTACAAAAAACTATGCGATCTATTGAACCTACAGAACACACAAAGATTTTAGATAAGTGGATGACCATAAAGTATGAGCATGGGACAGACTATACTTTGGTATGGAGAGTGGTAGTGGGAGCTTTAGCACTTTTTGCTTTATTTGCTTATTGGAACTTTAAAATGCAACAAGCAAAAAATATTATCCAAAAACAAAACAAAGAACTTGAAACTCTAGCGATGACAGATAAGATGACAGGAGTGTATAACCGCTCAAAACTTGATGAGGTCTTACAGCATGAAATTGATCGTTCAAAACGATATGAGCAAAATTTTGGGTGTGCTATTATTGATATTGATCATTTCAAGCAGACCAATGATACTTTTGGACATCTTGCAGGGGATAAAGTTTTAAAAGAGTTATCCCATCTTATCTACCAATCTATTCGCAAATCTGATTATTTTGGACGCTGGGGTGGTGAGGAGTTTTTGATTATTGCACCTGAAGTTGACAAAGAGGGATTATTCCGTTTACTTGATAAAATAAGAAAAATAGTATCAGAGCATCAAATAGAAAATATAGGGATAAAAACTATTAGTATAGGGGCAACAATCTATAAAAGCAATGACACAGAAGATACTATTATTAAAAGAGCTGATGATCTTTTATATGAAGCAAAGAACTCGGGAAGAGATAAAGTGATTGTTGATTAAAAGTTTTTACTTTAGGTGGATAATGCCCGCAAATCTTCCACAGCTTTTCTCTTTACGATAAGAGAAATAAGGAGCGTTATTACATTTTGTGCAAGTTTTACTTAAAGTGATATTGTTTTGTAAAATACCACATTGTAAAAGTTGTTGTTTGTTGATCGATTGAAGGTCTATATATCTTCCATCTACAAACTCTTTTCCAAAATATTTGGCGGTATAGTTTGCTATTTCATTTGATACTTCATAACAACATTTTTGAATACTCGGACCAAATGTTACTTCAATATGTTTTGGATCAGATTTATACAAATCCTCCATTTTTTTAACGATATTTTTTGAGATATTTTCAAAAGTGCCTTTTCGTCCCGCGTGGGCTACCCCTATAGCTTTTTGAATAGGATCATAAAAAACAATGGGGATACAATCTGCCACCATCACCATAAGTGAAGTATTTGGTTTGTTTGTGACAAGCCCGTCACAAGTTTGGGGATTGGTAGTATCAGATATTTCATATACAATATTGGAATGGATTTGATCCATAT
>JAGYNS010000190.1 GCA_018399655.1 Campylobacterales bacterium | reverse complement strand
ATGATGATGTGTGGTTCATCGAGCCAATGGCAAAAAAGCTCCCTGCGGAGGTAAATGCAAAGATCATTAGCCGCGGAGACGACTAGGCTATCAAAAAGAGGCATATTGCCTCTTTGAAGAGTTACTTCACCAATATTTTGCTAGAATCTACATCTATTAAAATAATTTTTCATAGATAATGGATACTTATGCAAAAACTTACCTTTTTAATGAAACTTGCTTTTCATGAAGTAGAAGCTTTAAAATCTACGATAAAAAAACAAAAACAAATTACCAAAATCCTTATCACTCAAGATAAAAAAATTGAAGCAGAAGAGATAAACCTAGCCAAACTCAAAGGTCTTATGAATGACCTACTAAGTGGTAAAGTGAGGGTGAAAGTATGACGTTTTATCCAACTCTAAAATCTTTAAAACAAAAACTTCAAATACAGCCTATTAATACTGGTAGGAAATTTATACATAATGGACAAGCCAATGGAATTGTATTTGATGATATAGAAAGATTACATGCTATAGTTGGGGCTAATGGATGTGTACATCTTAAAAGCGGTACAGAGTTTTCTATGGTTCAATATAGAGGGCAAAATGAAGATTTTGGAGTGTGCAAAACTACACTTGATAGATGTAGTTCCCAAGAAGAGCAGTTTTTAAATATTTGTAGAACTATAGCTTTTGAGGAACTTTTAGAAGTTCATCCGTTTGTAGAGTTTGTTCGTTCATTACCACCTTTAGGGGAAAATCATCTTTGTCTCAATCTTACGGGAATGGCACAACATTATGGACTTCATACCAATTATTTAGATATTACGAATAACTTTGATGTGGCTTGTTTTTTTGCTACTTGTAAGTATGTAAATGGAAAATATTACCCAATAGGTAATATCTCAAAATCAGGAGTAATTTATAAAATATACGAGATGGTAATGCCACCTTTTGTTGAAAATGAAAACAATAAAGAGATATTTCTCGAATACCTTGGATGGCAACCATTACCACGACCTGAACAACAAAGAGCAAGTGTGTTAAAAGTTGCAAAAGATACAAACTTAGATACAGTCAGTGAAGTCCAAAAGTATTATTTTAAACATTCAATATCTCAATCAAAAAAAATTTGGAAACAATTTGATGAAGGAAAAACTTTGTTTCCCGATGATAGTGCTGTGGATTTAGCGAATGAATGTACTAAACTAAACTCTTTTACAAGTGAACAGATTGATAAAGCTTTTAATAGATTTTGGCTTTGGAATGGAATGAAATTATATAATAAAGAACAAATTTTGGATAAGTTAAATATTGAAATTATAAAAGAAAATAATTTATCTTGGGACGATTTAGTAGAGACAAATTCCAAATATTGGGAAAATAAATTTGATGAAACTCTTAGTAAAATGGGGATTAGAATGTCCGCTTATCCACAATAATAAAAGGGAGTAAAAAATAAAAAACTCCAACAATTTTTAAGCACAAATGATGAAAATGAGATTTTAGAATATAAAGAGGCTAAAAATCAGTACGATTTTGACAAGATTGGCAAGTATTTTAGTGCACTTTCAAATGAGGCAAATCTCTTATAGGCAAAAGTGAAGCTTGGCTTGTATTTGGTATCAAAGATGATAAAAGTGTAGTGGGTACTCACTTTAGAACAGATACAAAGTCTCTTCACAATTTGAAGGCAGAAATAGCGAACCATACCACTAACAGAATTACTTTTAAAGAGATCTATGAAACAGAGCTTGATGGCAAAAGAGTTGTTTTATTTCAAATACCATCAGCTCCTCTTGGGCTTCCTATAGCGTGGAGGGGTCACTACTATGGAAGAGATAGTTCAGAACTCCAACCGCTCAATCTTGAAGAGTTAGAACGTATCAGAAGCCAAAACAATGATTTTGATTGGAGTATCCAGATATGTGAAGATGCGACAATTGAAGATCTATCAATAGAAGCTATACAAAAAGCACGAGAGCTTTATGGGAGAAAAAATCCAAAGTTAAGAGATGAGATAAAAGCTTGGGATGATACTACTTTTTTAAATAAAGCAAAAATAACCATAAAAGGGAAAATCACAAATACAGCAATACTACTTCTTGGTAAAAGTGAATCGGAGTATTTGCTATCTCCTGCGGTTGCACAGATTAGCTGGATACTCAAAGATAAAGACAATATAGCAAAAGATTATGAGCATTTTACTTGTCCGTTTATCTTAAATGTTGAGAAAGTATATGAAAAAATCAGAAACCTAAAATACCGATATATGGATGGAAACTCTTTGTTCCCACAAGAAGTAGAGAGCTACCATCCATTTATCATAAGAGAAGCACTCAACAACTGTATTGCTCACCAAGATTATACAATGGGTGGCAAAATCAATGTTGTAGAGTTTGAAGACAGAAAGCTAGTCTTTGCAAACAAGGGAGCATTTATCCCTCAAACTATCGAAAATGTACTCAAAACTGATGCTCCTGAAATAAAATATAGAAACAAGTTTTTAGCTCAAGCGATGATAAATCTAAATCTTATAGATACCATAGGAAGTGGGATTGTAAAGATGTTTAGAATCCAAAGTAAAAAATATTTTCCATTGCCTGAGTATGAGCTTTCTAATGATTCTGTGAAAGTGACGATAGAGGGTAAAGTACTTGATATGAATTATGCTTTAAAGCTTGCAAGTGTGCCAGAACTTACATTTGAAGAGATAATCTTGCTTGATAAAGTACAAAAAAGTCATCATCTAAGTGCGGATGAAGTCAAAGTTTTAAAAGCAAGAAATCTCATTGAAGGGAAAAGACCAAATATACATATATCATCAAATGTGGCGAAACATACAAATCAAGAGGATGAGTATCTTAGGCTAAAAGGCATCAATGATGAATATGCTAAAAAGATGATGATTGAGTATTTGAAAATTACCAAAAAAGCGAAGAAGTCAGATTTTATAAAAGCTTTGTTAGAAAAATTGCCAGAT
>JAGYNS010000019.1 GCA_018399655.1 Campylobacterales bacterium | reverse complement strand
AGCATTAGAGCATAGACTTAAACTCTTTGAGAAAAGATTAGATGATAACCATATCCCAAAGCGTAACAATACACGATGGTGCGATATGAGAGTTATACCAAAGGAAAAATAAAATGTTTAAAATCAAAACAAAATACTCCATAGGAGAGATGGTAGAAGTGTACCAAACACACTACGGACATACCGCCCCATGCAAACATTGTGGGGAAACACAAAGCACAAGCCAAAAGATCAAGGTTACCGCCCCAATCGTAGGGATACGGATAGATAAAGACCATGACATCACTTATGATGTAAACATACTAGGCACCACTTATGTGTACTGGGAAAAAGATATATTAAAAGGGAGATGATGACTCATGAAGTGCAAAGAAAAATATATACATTGGTGCAAAAGTAATGATTCTATTAAAAGTATACGGCAAAAAAACAAACACAAAAAAACTATGTTTTTGATTTTGGAGAAAAGAATAAAAAGACACACAAGCAAAAGAAGCATTTTTAAAGGATGTAGATAATGAATATACCAATTTACAGAGCAAAAAAGATAGATAGCAATGAGTATGTGATTGGATATTACTTTAATGCTGAAATTGAAAAACAGCATATAATAATGAAGCAAGTAATATGCGAAGATGATGATTTTATGTATGACAATGATGAAGATGAAATAGACCCATTAACACTAGAGATTTATGATGGAAATATGTGGAGAAAATTATCTGAATGTAATATCAGAACAGACTATGAAATTGATATAATCTCGTACTATGGATATTGCAATGGTTGGAATGCTGCTTTGACTAAAGATAGTGAGCCACCTAGTGCAATTTATGAACAAATAAAAAGCAACAGATCAAAGGATGTAGACAATGAGTAAAGAACAGTTTATAAAAAACGACACAGCAAAACCAAACTTAGCAATACTACTTGATTGCCCACTTGCACTTAGTGAAGTGGCTAGAGTTATGGAATATGGAGCAGAAAAATATGATAGAAAAAACTGGAGCAAATGCGATCAGCTTGAAAGATACGAAAGTGCAAGCCTAAGACACCAGATGAGTTATCACAATAGTGATCACATTGATGATGAATCAAACCTGCATCATCTAGCTCATGCGGTTTGTTCACAACTGTTTTTGCTAGAGATGGAACTACAAAAAAAACACAAAGGAGAAACCCATGAGTAAAACAACCACATCAGATATACACAGCTACACAGTATTTGCAAACATCGATAAAAGAGATGGAAGTATAGAGGGTCACATGATCGTCTTAAGCAAAGAGCAACTTGAAGCTATAGAAGATATAATTGTATCAAAATCAAAAATCAAGATCAAAGAAGATCCAACATATACAATAGAGGAGTAAAAATGCAAACAACACTAAACACAGAATTGCAAAATTATACCATGAAAACTTTGAGTCATCGATACACCATATTAATTTGACGAAGATGCTTGATATGGAATCGATGCCAAAATTGCGTATCCAAACACCTACCCACAGAAATCAACATGAGTGGGTAAAGCAGATAAAGGAAGCTGTATCAAAACATAAAAACCATAAAACTATCGCATTAGATAGCATGGACTCAGTGTCATATATGATCATAGATGATCCTATTAAAAAACAAGGGAGAATATAAAAATGTTACATGGAGGAAATTATAGTTATGGTTCACATAGTGGATATTTTGCACTAGTAAAAAACCCACCAGCATATGGAAAAATAGAAGCTAGATATAGTTGCGAACATCCAGGGTTTAAGTATACAGCTAAAGATATCATTGGTATTTTCTTTTTGTCAATTTTGTCAATGCTAGAAATTATGATTAAAGGTGTATTGTTTTCTGTATTGTTTCCAATAGTGCTAATCTATTTGATGTCAAGACTGGGATTTAAAAAAACAGTAAAACTATTTAAAAGAATAGATAGAGAAAATAAAAGAAAAAGGATGTACCTATGACACATATTGCCACCCCAGTGCATATGGATCAAGACGAACTCATAAAGCTAGTAAACGAAAAAATAGACAACATGGGCGAAAGAGTTATAGAGCCAATAGTATTCAATGATAAATTAAAGGAACATATAAAAATTATAGAAAAACATAGAGAAGATATTATAGAATGCTTCATGTGTTTAAAACCAAATAATAATAAGTAGCTAAAGGGGCAAAGGATGAAGATCTCTCTACGCAAAGAAACTTACTACTACTCTTTCAGTCCAGCAAAGACAGTTTATGTTGTGTATGTTTCTTCTTTGCCTTTTGGATTGTTTAAAAGAAAAAGACTCATCAGTGAAGATCTTTTTGAAATCAATTTATACCTAGATGGTAATAAATATATCCAGTTGCCAGACTTGACTATAGGTTAAACTACAACACAAAGTGTGCCAAATATGTGCCAACTATTTTTCAGTTGTGCCATATTTTGCCCTTTTATTTAACTACAATTTAACTATTATAGTACAATTTTTTGAACTTTCAATACATTTTAAACTAAAAAGTGCCTATTTCAACTCCTTAAAGCTATCTCTACTAGATTTCTTATACTGTTTACAGACATCTTTTAAATCCTTTATTTATGGGCTTTATAGCTATTTGCTATTTATTTTTTTTGTTGGTGTGCCAGTTATGTGCCAGTTTTTCAAAAATGGTGCACGCTCTTTTTTATCAGACGATATAAAATACGCATAGTTATTGAGTGTTGTATTTGCTGAGGCGTGTCCTAATATTTTTGAAACCCACATTATATCTTCTCCATTGTTTAGCATAATACTAGCGAAAGTATGTCGAGTATTGTAAATTGTTCTTTTTTCAAGCTTCAATTTTTTTAAAATTGTATCTAATACAATGTTAAAATTATCACTTGAATAGTAAGGCTTATTGTTTTTATTTACAAACACATACTCACTAGTTTTATGCTCACTATACTCCTTGAGCGTATCATACACAATCCACAACATCTCTATAGTCCTAAAGCTACTATCATTTTTTGTATACCCCACGATCCCTTTTGATTTTGTTTGGATCACATCTATTGTTTTACTATTAAAATCTATATTACTCCATCTCAAAGCTAGAAGCTCTCCAGTTCGCATCCCAGTAAAACAAGCTACTTTAAAAAACACACCAAACTTATGAGAAGCCACCCCAAGTATCATCTCTATCTCATCTTTACTAAATGGGTTGAGTTGTTTTTTCTTCACTTTTGGAAGTCTTACCTTCTCAAATGGATTCGTTTGAATTATCCCATCCATAACCGCCTCTTGAAAAATAAATCTCAATTTTAGCAATTTGTTTTTTACCGTCGAAGCGGTGGTTTTATCAAGCATACTATTTTTTAACTCTACAATATCGTTTGAAGTGATAGCACTTATAGGCTTACTTTTAAAAAATGGGATAAAGTCATGATGGATAATATTGTGTATATCCCTTGATACTTGAGCCGTTCTATCGTGTCGATACTTCTCTACAGTAGACAAAGCATACTGATCAAACAATACAGACTTTACCTTGTCTTGTAGCTCAAAGGTTCCACTTGCTATACTTTTTTCTAAAGTAGGCACTATCTCTTTTTTGACCAACTCATAATTCTCTTTTGTAAATTCCAAGCCAGTGCTTTTACGCTTTCTTACACCATCTACATGAAAGTCTACATATATTTTTTTTGATTTTGGGTGTTCATATATTCTCATAAAAACATTATACCAAAAACTCACTAACACAACTTACACAACACACAAGTGAGTTTTTTATCTGTTAAAGTTGTCTTATTCTTATTTTAACACAAAGGGCAAAACATGGCAGAAAATACAACTTCAGAAGAATCGACACTCTCAACAGATGAGCAAACACAAACTACACAAGAAGAGGAAACTACACAAACCTCACAAGATCAAGAGCAAAACGCAGACACAAACACAGAGAAAAACAGTGATGATGAAAATTCAAACGATGATAAAACAGATGATGACAACGAAGAGGAATCAAAAGCACTAGATCAAGAGTTTGACTCAGTCAAAGATTCAAGCGGTGGGATGTATGATATCGAAGATCTTACAAAAGCAGTTGCAAAAGTAGAAGCAAAGCTAGAAGCAGCTGAAAAGGATCAAAAAGTAGACACAAAAGCTTTTTATAAAAACCTTGACAAGTACCTTTCAAAAGAGGAGATGGAGCTACGATTCGATGATGAGACACAAGCAGACTACTACGAAGCAGTTGAAAAAGCAAAAGAGAAATATATCCAGCAAAACACAAAACCAATAGAGGATATCAAAACAGAGCTACAAACAGAGCAAGAGAAACTATTGGTTGCAAAAGCTATCGACAACACTTTGAAAAAATACCCAGACTACAACCATGTCAAACTAGCAAAATTCTACACAGAAAAGCTTACCAAAGAGGAGCAAAGAAAGCTTGACAAGGGATCAACCTTTGACAACCTCCCAGAGTATTTTGAAAAGATATACAAACTTTACAAACAAAAATACCCCACAAAAGTTCAAGATAAAAAAGCCCCAGAGCTTCCAGATCTTAGCACCAAATCAAAACAAACAGTAGATGATGAGATCAACATAAAACAAAAAGAAGATGATAAAAAGTATATGGAGCAAGCAGGGTTTAGAAAACTCTAATTTTATAAAGGAGGTGGTAAAAAATGAAAAAAGATACAATGACCAAAGAAGAAAAAAAATGGCAATGTGAATGTGATCTTAGAACTCTTAAAGATGCAGTTGAGATATTCAAAGACAAACAAAGACTAGCAGATGTAAAAAAAGAGATCAAAGATCAAAGAGATATCTTAGATGCAGTGGATAAGATAGATGAAGAGTACCTAGCCCAAGTTGGCTTCAAAACAAAGTAGCAAATATGAACAAAGGGCTACTAACTTCAAACACAAACGAGTGGTACACTCCTCAACCACTCTTTGAAGAACTTAATAAAGAGTTCAATTTCAACCTAGATCCATGTTGTACAGAAAAAAGTGCAAAATGTAAAAACTACTTTACTATAAGCGACGATGGGCTTAGTCAAAATTGGGGGGGGTATAGCGTATTTATGAATCCACCATATGGTAGAGAGATAAAAGACTGGATAAAAAAAGCTTATGAAAGTTCACTAGAGGGTGCTACTGTAGTGTGTCTTATCCCAGCAAGAACAGATACATCTTATTGGCACGACTACATATTTGGAAAAGCATCAGATATTCGCTTTTTAAAAGGTAGGGTAAAGTTTGAGCGTGAAGATGGATTTAAAGCAGGAAGTGCTCCTTTTCCGTGTGCGGTGGTTGTTTATAATGCAATCTAAAAAACAAAGTTTTATAGAAGCCAACATAAACACTCTATTTGGTTTTGGTATCTCATATATCACCCTACTTTTTCTAAACACTATTTACGATATGAGCCTTACGATGTTTGAAAGCTTAGAAATCACTTTGATTTTTACTATTGTAAGCGTCCTTAGAAACTACATAGTAAGAAGAGCCTTTAATCGCAATGGATAAAACAGAACTCCAAAAGCTTATCATAGAGCGTGAACTTGCTAGAAGATCACATCTAGCCTATACACGCTATATGTTTAAGCACTACTACAAACTCCCTTTTGTGGAAAACTGGCACCATGGATACATAAGTGAAGCGATCCACCAAATACAAGATGGAAACATCACACGACTTATTATCAACATTCCACCCTCATATGGGAAGTGTAGCAAACACGACACAAGGGTACTTACAACTGATGGGCTCAAACAGATCAAAGATATAAAATATGGGGATATGATTTATAGCTACGATGATAGAAAAGCGGTAATACAAAAGTGTTTGGGCACTGAACACACCATGAAAGATTCTATCAAGATCACTATGAGAAGCGGTAGAGAGATCACTATATCCCACGACCATCCTATGCTTACTTTTACAGGGTATAAAAAAGCAAGTGATATAACCATCAATGATCGTATCGCCACACTCAATGCTGCTATAGATAGTGAGTACCAAATAGATGAAGATGAGCTTACATTTGTAACTCACATGATATTTGAGGGTAACTGTAGAGCTACAGGTAATAGTGCCAATATCAGATATACCAACAATGACCGTAATGTAGTAGATGATTTTAAAACATCATGTGATAATTTAGATATAGAAGTGGTGCAATACGATTGCCATAAATCTTTTGAATACAATATAAGAGGTGGCAAAGATGGCAAAGCAGCAGCCTTGCTAAAAAAATATGGCATCTTCGGACACCTATGCTATACAAAAAGATTACCAAATGAGTTTTTCAAAATGTCACTTAAACAAAAATTTCGTTTTTTATCTATCATGTTTCAAACAGATGGATATGTAAGTAAAAGTGCAGGGGTAGCAGGAGTAACACTAGCCAACAAAGAGCTAATAGAAGATATCCAGTATCTCCTATCTACTTGTGGGATCATCTCAACTATTTATTACAAACCAAACAAAAAAGCAAACGCATGGGTATTACAAATACCAAGGGAAAATGCAAAATATCTTTTAGAAAATATCGACTTTGGTCACAAAACAGAAGCACTAAAATATATCATAGAATCAAAAGGATATACAAAATCAGGCACAAATACTTACCCAAACGAGATCACAAAGATAGAGAAGCTCAATGGTTACCACGCAAGACAAAACGGAGTACGGATAGATCACAAAAAAGATTATACCCATATCAGATTTGAAAAGCTTTGCAAACTTTACCCACAGCTTGAAAAATACAGACTAAAAGATTTTTATTGGGACAAGATCAAAAAGATAGAGTGGATAGGGGTAGAGCACTTAGTGCATATAGAGGTGGAAAATACAAAAAACTATATAGCAAACGGACTAGTATCACACAACACCGAGCTTACCATCAAGCAAGGCTCATCATGGATGTTAGGTCAAACAGCATGGAAGAAGTTTATCCACACCTCTTACTCAAGTGAATTATCCACTAAAAACTCATTTCAAACAAGGGAGCTAGTAGACAATGAGATCTATCGACAACTATTTCCAAAAGTATCGATCTCAAAAGCTCAAGATCAAAAACACTATTGGGAGACAAACCATCGAGGTGGGATGTTTGCTACTGGTACAGGTGGGGCGGTTACAGGTTTTCACGCTCACGGCATTTGGATAGATGACCCCACCAAAGCTATAGAAGCCCACTCCCAAGCTGCACTTACTGAATCTATAGACTATCTTGAGGGGTCGCTTTATTCAAGACTTCAAGATAAAAGAAAAGGTTTTATCGTCCTTATTATGCAAAGACTCAACCCAAAAGATCTAGCAGGTCGCTTACTAGAGCAAGGGGGATGGGAGCATATCTGTTTAAAAGCCCTAGAGTCACGCCCAGTAGTATATGATATGGGAAAATTCCACTACGAAAGAGTAGCCAATGAGCCTCTATGGATAGAGTATGAGGACTACGATCTTCTTATGCAACAGCAACAAGCGATGGGGGTACAGTTTAGTTCACAATACCAACAAGACCCAGAAACAGTAGTAGGAGACTTCTACACTGATGAGGACTTTAGTGAAATTGGAGAGTTCGATATCCCAGAGCATGAAAAAAAATATATCATAATAGACCCAGCGATGTCTACAAAAAACACCGCAGACAATAGAGCCGTAGTCGTTACAGGAAAAAGTATCGATGAAAAAAAGATGGAGCTTATCACGGTACATGATGTATTCTTTGGTACATGGGAGTTAAGTGTATTTGTAGAGTATATCATAGATGCAATGATCAAATACCCAGATGCCATGGTACTACTTGAGTTAAGCGGTGGTGGGATACTAGTAAACCAAGAGCTATCCAAAGAGATAGTACGAAAAAATCTTATCTTAAAAGAGCGATCAAAACCAACTATAAAAAACCGTATAGAAACCTTTGCCCCAAAAAGAAGCGTCAAAAAAAATGAAAAACTCCAAGCGATGCAGCCCTATTTCAGATCCCATCAGATCAAATTCAAAAGAGGAGCCGCAGGATTAGATCAGCTCAAAAAAGAGCTACGAAGCTTTGACCCAGCCAAAGACAGCCCAAAAGATGATTGTATGGAGTGCCTAGCCGAATCGATCACAAACGAAAGATGTAAAGCAAGGGGCTCAAAGAAAAAAGAGAAACCTATGACCAAACTACAAAAAAGAGCCATCAGATCAAATAAAATGTGGAGAATTTAGTACAAATTTTTTCACAAATCACACTAGTGAGTTTTTTCTTAGCAATAATTTCTTTCAAGCTAGCAATAGCATCAGTATATTTTAACAAAATAATAATAGAGAAAACGAAAGGAACAATAGTATGTCAGCAATGTATACATTAAGTGATAACAAAGTAAAACACTCTTTACAAAAAGAGATCACAGTAGCAGTTATAAATGAGTCGAAATTTGCTCAATTTATAGGAATGGGGAACAATGCCCTTATTAAAACTCAAAAAGAGGATGGATTAAGTGGTACAGCCACTATGAAATTCAGAGGACTTATCAGAAATGGTGGAGTTTCAGGAGATGAGGATTTTGACACAAACGAGGGAAGCCTAACATATCTAGCTCAAACAGTTGGATTAGAAAGCTCAGGAAACAGTGTAAAATCTGGAAAATCTATCAAGATCTTGTCTCAGGTTCATTTTGAAAACTTTAGAGAAGATGCAAAAGATGGACTCACAGAATCTGAAACAGACAAGATGGATAGAAGAATCTATGCAAGAATGACAGATGGAGCTACAAATATCGTAGCGTGTGGAAACCACTCAGATCTAGTCACTTCAAATATTGCAGCAGGAGATGTTCTTACAGTTGCCGATGTTGAGGAAGCAGCTAGAAGAGCAAGAGAGGGGAAACTAGCAGATGGAACTTTAGCTCCAAGACTACGACCTATCAAAACTATCATCTCAAAAGATGCACATGGTATTGAAGTAAAAAGAGAGATCTTCGTGATGTTCGTTGGTTCAAGATCAGCTTACAACCTTAAACAAGATCCAGCATGGAGTGCAAAACAAGAAGCAGCAGCAGATCTAGGGATGGGATCGTTTATCTTCTCAAGCCAGTTAGGTGTGATCGATGATGTTGTTTTAGTACAACACTCTACAAACAGTGCAGAGTATGCAGGGATCTACACAAGTGCAGACACAGGGATCGATGGTCAAGACTTTAGTTCTTTTGCAGGTGCAGCATCACTTCAAACAGAGATCAACCTATTTTGTGGTGCAAACGCAATGTTAATGCCAATGGATACTGGATACAACTACTATGAAGATAAGTATGATATGGACAGAAAAGTTAAAGTTGCCGTAGATAGATTATATGGACTTGCAAAAACTCACTACATGGGGAAAGCAGGAACAGATGAAGTAAACTCTATTTACCATGACAAAGATTATGGTGTGATCGCTGTAGTAGCAGCAGAATCATAAAAATAAACGCTTAGGAGTTTATACCGTGCTCATCGCTTTACTGCCCTTTAGCGGTGGGCACTACTATAAACTTAAACCATAAAAAAAAGGATCAATATATGAGTGAAACAACAAAAAAAACAACAACCACAAAAAAAACAACCAAACCAAAAAACCACATATACCCACAAAACAAGATCACAACACTTCTATTCACTGGAGATGAGCCAAGAGAGTTTAAAGAATCGCTCCAAAGACCATTTCCTATTTTAAATAAAGGGGACATTGTACTAGTAGATAGAAAAACAGGACTTTTTCTCAGTAGAAAAACAAGCCCATTTGAGATCATAGACCCAAACCAAGTTATGGTACAAGTAGGATAGTTATATGCTTGTAGCTAGTGATTTTATAGATGAAAATAGACTCTTGCTAGATGATTCTACCAAAGAAAATTTCAAAAGTAGATACACAGATCCAGAGCTATTTGCCTATTTGCAAGGGGTATACAAAAAGCTTCAAACAGACGCACCCCAGTTCACAGCTACAAAAAAGCTCACAACCAAAGAGCTTACCAAAGAGTACTATATTCATGACAACCTTTTAGATGGGATAAAGCTTAGGATTGATGGGGATGAGTTTTACAAAACCTCCCTTTTAAAAATACACGATTTGCAAGATGTGTATGATAGCTACTATGCGACCAAAGGGGATCATATCATGATCAACAACTATGTTTTGCCAGATCTTCCTATGATCTTTACTTACTACAAGATCAAAAACCTTGTAAGTATAGATAGCGAAATAGAGCTACCACTTTATTACCATGAAGCATTAAGGTTATTGTTTCTAAGCAGAACACTAGAGAAGCAACCAAGCAAGAACGATAGAGCTCTGGCGAAACACTACTACAATCTTTATAGAACTGAGCTAATGAGCGTGAAGCAAAGCACAAGACAAAAATATAGAGGGCTTACCTCTATACACCAAAAAATATAATTAGGAGAGATAGATGTTTGATTTAGGAAGTATTTGGGATGGAGTAAAAAAAGCTGGAAGCACTATGTATGATGGGGCAAGTACAGCTCTTAGTGGAAACAATATAGGAGACACACTCAAAGGAGTAGGTGCCCTAGCTCAAGCATATGGAGCCTATGAGCAAGGCAACGCAGCCAACAAGATGCAACAGCAGATGTTCGCCTACCAACAACAGCAAGACCTAGAGAAGAAAAAAAGAAGAAACCAAGCTCAAGACAATATCGATGATGGCTTTGCAAACCTTACCTTTGGGAGCCCAAAAGAGGAAGAATATGTTTAGTGATACTCTCACACTTCAAAATTGGTTTCAAGAGTCACTTGATCTTCTAAAGCCATCACGAAAGATGGCAACCAAAACAGCCCAATACGCCAATGGAGATCAGCTAGATGATAGTATCAAGCTTACCTTGTCTCATAGAGGACAGCCAGAGCAATGGGAAAACAACATCGCAAAAGTAGACAATAAAATAAGTGGCTACAAACAAAATAAACAAACAGAGATCAAACTTTTTGGAACACAAAAAGCAGATCAAAACACCGCCCTACTCTTGCAAGACACCATTAGGGCTATCTTTGAACAAAGCGATTTTGATGACGAGAAAGAGTCAAGCGATGAGGACTTACGATACGCAGGGTTTGCAGCTCAAGAGATCAAGGTAAAAAATAGCGATGAGCTTGATCAGTTTGGAAACACCCTCAAAGATGTAAGTGTAGTAAACCTCCCAGCCAACCAATGCTTCCTAGATCCACACGCAAAAAAACTAAACTATAGTGATGCTAGATATTTCCATCAAGCATTTTGGGTAGACAAAGAGGAGCTATATCTTGACTTTGACAAAGAGCTAGTAGATGAGCTTCCAGTTTCGATGCAAGGGCTAGATAGTGAGCTAGATGAAGAGCTTTACGAGTCCACCAAAAGAGAAAGAGTCCTAGTAATATACACATGGTATAAAAAGTATGATAAAGAATCAAACTCTATGAAATGGTACTATTGCTACTGGGGTGGAAACACTATACTCAAACAAGAGGAGTCCCCATTTAAAAAGTATTTTGATGGAATGCCTATAGTAGTAAGCTTTTTGCGAAGTAGAAAAAACGATACAGGCTACGCAGGGATGTATAAAGATGTCCTCCCTTTGCAAGATGCCCTCAACTTTGCAAAACTAAAAATTTGGCACAAACTAGGAAATGTGAAAGTACTAGTAGAGAACGGTGCCGTTGAAGATATCATGGTATTTAAAGATGAGTATAGCTTAGATGATAGTGTTACAGAAGTACAAGATATCAGCAAAATAAAAGAGATCAAACAGCACAACGATATCGCACAACTTCTAAGCACCATCGTAGATGCAAGAAACCAAATCCAAGAGATTATGGGACTAAGCGATGAGTTTTTAGCAACCGCTTCAAACCGTATGGGATACGATGCACTCAATGCACGGATCAATATGGGAGCTTTAGGATTAGGGAAGTTTTTAAAAGCGAGTGCGAGACTCCAAGAGAACACCTTAAAAAAGATGATCCCACTTATCCAGGAGTTTTACAACGCAAACCGAATCTTAAAAATAGTCGATGAAGATATGCACGCAAGATATTTTGAGATCAACACTCCAGCACTTGATCAAAATGGATACTACGACTATGAGATCAATGAAGATGGAGAAGCGATCCCACGCATAGAAAACAAGCTAAACATAGGAAAATATGATCTTATCTATAGAGAGATGGATAAACCATTTACCAATACAAGTGAGCGATATAGACAAGATATAGAGCTTATGAAGCTTCTATCACAAACCAAGCCACAATATGTAGAACTATTGCTACCTGATCTACTAGCAGATACCCACTCAAGTATTGCTCAAAAGATCAAAATGATCATAGAAACCACTCAAGCACAAGAGAGTCAAGACCCTATGGCAAATATGCAAAACCAAATCACTATGGCAAAAGAGCAATTAGAACTAGAAGAGATCAAGAGCAAAATAGACCTCAATAGATCAAAAGCACAACACACCAGTGAACGAGGGGCTTTAGATATGGAACGCATAGGACAAAATGAGCGATCAAATATGAGAACAAACCAAACAAAAAATCAACAAGCACTATTACAAGCAATTATGCAAGGGGGTAGATAATCATGGCAGGATGGTATGACGCAGACAATATAGACTACAGTAGATTTACAGATATAGCTAGAACCACGCCAGACAAGTGGGGAGCACTAGGAAAAGCACTCAACGCTATAGGGGATACTACCCAAAAAGTCCAAGACAATGAAGATCTTGAAGCTATAGCCAAAGTGCAACAAAGCGGACAAACCTACTTTGATGGAAATCTCAACCGTGCAAAAAACACAGGAGCTTTAGATGCAGTACTCAAAGCAAACGAAAAAGAACACTCCCAAAACATAGCCAACCAAGTAGCCATGGGTGGAGGGATCTTGACCCCAGATGATACCCCTATGACAAAAGATCAGTTTGACGATATGGGACTAGCAAGCGGTATAACCCAAAGTGAAGATATGGCAAAAGTAAAAACGCTCTTTGATGATCAAAAGATGAGCAACCAACTAAGTGGAGCTATAGAGCTACGAGCAAGCGGTGCATCGATCCCAGAAATCAAAAAAGCTTACCCAGACGCAAGTAAAGAGCTTCTATCACAAATGATGCAGTGGCAAAACCAAGATGAGAAAAAACTATGGGATCAAGAGAAGATGGGACTCCAAGAGACTATCAATATAGGAAACAAAGACTATGCAAATGAGCAAGCTATACAGCGACTAAAACTCCAAGATCAACTCAATGATGAAAATAGAAATGATGCACACGCAAAAGCTTTAGAGATAGCTCAAGCAAAAGCTCAAACGAAAGAGAAAATAGATGAAGATAAAAGTTTGAAAAAACTAAGAGAATCGATCATGAAAAAAGGAAATGAACAAAAAGCTACAAAGCTCACTCAAGCTGATATGCTATATGAAGATGGAAAACTGTCAAAAGAGCAATACCTAGTAGAGCTATCTAAGCTCAATCGTGACCCTCTTCCTACAAAAGAGAACAAAAACCTAAAAGTGATCCAAGAGCAACTTAGAAACCTAAACGAGCTAAGAGATCACTACCAAAATACAGGAAAAGACTGGATCATGGGGGGAAGCAAATATGTAGGTCCAGCTGAGGGTGGACTCAATGAGATGCTTCCAACTGTTACATCAAATCAAAGCAAATTTGATTCTCTTATGCAAAAAGTACTATTAGATAAAACAAGCCTTTTAAGCGGTACACTCTCAGATAAAGATATGAGCATCTTAAACGCAGCAGGACTTACCAATAGATTAGGGGAAAAAGATTTTGAAAAAGAGCTTGATAGATATATCCAGTCTACAGAAAATGAACTACAAAACCATGTAAAATATCTAGGGTCACAATATGATCTTCCAGAGCAATATACAAAAAGCTCAAGCGGAAACAACAACCAAACACCAAACCAACCACCACAAAGAAAATCGGTAGTAAAAAACCAAACAGCACAAAAAACAGTAGTAGCAACAGGTACTACAAAAGATGGAAAAAAAGTGATCAAATACAGTGATGGGAGTATAAACTATGTCGATTAACGAGCAAGAGGTAGTATGGGATGAAACACCAAAAATAACACCACAAGAAGCGATCCAAATAAGTGAAGAGGATATCGTATGGGATGAGCCACAACAAGATGGACTAAGAGACTGGAGCAATCCAAAAGAGCTAAAAAAAACAGCTGCTTTAGAGCAGTACGAAGATCAAAACAAAAGCTTTTTTGATAGAGTAAAAAGTGGAGCTACCGATACACTCAAAGCGATGGGCTCAGGACTTCAAGATGGACTTAATATTATAACACCAGTTGGAAAAGTAGACTTTATGGGAGATAACTACACTGGCGATGAGATTAGAAAAGATTTTAGCAAAGATGTTTTAGGAAACAAAGAGCCAAATGATCTTGATATCCAAGCATACAATGCGATCAACAAACTAGCAAAAACACAGTATGATATGGACTTTGATGAGTCGAACAATGAAGCAAACCTAGCCACCTATGAACAAAACCTAGCAAATGTAGTGATAGATCAATTAGGATTTGAAGATCTCCAAAAAGATGAGTTTGGAAAATACTATGCAATCAAAGGGGATCAAGATATTGAGCTCAACAAAGACACATTTAAAGAGATAATATCAGATGTGTATGGGGACAAGATGGAGATAATAGGTGCCATGATAGGTGCAAAAAAAGGATATGATGCTACAAAAAATATGGGGAAAAAAGCTCAAGCAGTAGGAACTATAGCCAGCGGTGGACTAGGAGCTTTTGGAGGAAATCTTCTTGATCAGCTAGACTCAGCTATCGAAACAGGGGAAAAACTCAACGCAACTCAAAGACTCCAAGAAGCCAATAAAGCTGCTGTTTTAGATATGGCAGGGGGTGCCGTAGTAGGTGCAGTTATGGAGGGGGTACCAGCTGCTGCAAAATATGCAAACGATATCAACCCTTTTACAATAGAGAAGCAAGCTGATAGATATATAAAAAATGATCTCAACACAAACCCAACCACCCTAGAAGATGTAGCCAATACAGCCAAAGGATTTGGAGGAGTAGAGGATCAAAGACTCACTCAGCTAGCAGATCAACAAGACACCCAAGCGGTATTAGGAGACAACTTTCAAACAAGCCTTGATCAAGTAAACACTTACCTTGATGATATGGGACAGCTTACTAAAAATGTATATGAAAAAGCAGGTGTAAAAGAGACAGTTGATGATCAAATAGGGGGACTTGGTGAAAGAGTAGCAGGAACAGTAGCAGACCAAGTACAGACACTAGAAAATATCTACAAACAAAACTACAACACTGTACGATCAGACATCCTCGAAATAGCAGGAAATGAAGTGATCCAAACCTCAAGTAAAACCCTTGATGCAGCAAAAAAACAACTCAAAGCACTAGCGATGCCACAAAATGTAAAAGGGCAACAACTTAAAACAGGAGCACCTCTTACAGAGTTTCAAAAAGATTATGATACTTTAGTAAAAACTGTAGATCAAAGATTCAAAATGGATAATCCTATCTATGATGATACAGGGAAGATCATAGACTATGAGCAAGTAGACAGCGATGGGTACAACCTAAGCTCTCTTATGGATGTACAAAAAGAGTTCAATGAATTTTTTTACAAATACAATGATGACTTTAGCAACTCACAACAAAAAAAACTCAAAGAGATCAAAGACTCACTATATGATGATATGAAAAACTATGTCAATAGAAAGTTTGGGGTCAATACAGACGCAGCAAAACAAGTGATAAAAAAATGGGAAGATGTCAATAGCGACTATGGATCATGGAAGATGGATAAAGCCAACTTCAAAGAGTTTGATTCTATTTTAGATAAAACCACCGATATCACAAAACTTACAGATGAGATGATAAATAGCAATGGAACCATAGATGCAACCCACGCAAACTTTTTAGGAAACCTAAGCAAACACCTAGAAAAAACAGCCCCAGAAAAACTAGATGATCTATACAGCGGAGTGCTTACAAACATCATTAATAAGTCCTCAATAAAAGCTCCAATCAACGGAGAGCAAAGAAGAATCATAGATTTTGAAGCATTTAAAAACAACTATGATCATCTAAAAGAGTCAAAACAAGCTTTTAATAAGATCTTTACCCAGAGCAAAAAAGGGACAGAAGTACTCAGCACACTAGAGGATCTTAGAAAAATAGCAGACTATGAGGACTACATCCAGACCAATCTTTTAAAAAGGGGAAATAGTCTTACAGAAGCAGTAAAACAAGCAACAGAATATAAACAATCTTTTCTTTTTGGGGTAGAGTATTTTTTACGAAGAATGTTAGTTATGAAACTATCGAAAAATATGTTTAGAAGTGAAGCTTACAAAACTCTAGTCAATCGACTTGCAGAGCAAAAAAGATACAGCAAGATCAATGGTCAAAAAGCCCTTGATTTTACTATCAACAAATCCAAGTCTAAAAAAAGTGGATTTACAAAAGAGGATAAAGATCTTTTAAAAACCCTCAAAGATCAAGGGAAGCAAGCAGAAGATGAAATCTTTGCCATGCAAAAAGAAGCCCTCAAACAAGCTCAAGAAGAAGAGAACAAGCAGAAACAAGAGCAGATCATGGAGCAATTTACAAAAGATGCAAGAGCCTATATGGATCAAAAAATCAATGATCTTGCTACTAAGTCTCTTCCAGCTCCAAAAGTGGATCAAACAGATATCGACCCTATAAAAGCAAACGCAGAGCAAAAACAAAGAATAGCCCAAATAGATGAGCAAAACAAAGCGATGGATATAGAGCGGATAGCTCAAATAGAGGGAAAGATCAAGCAGTCAGATTTAGACAAGGCAAATGAACCTAGAACCTATATGGATAATGATAACAGAAACAAAGCACTTCTAAACTATCAAAAAAATGAGGAGCTGCAAAATATAGATGAGACTATAAAACACCTCCAGGAACTCAGCTATACAGACAAAGATGTAGCTCAATCGGTTGATAAAGCAGGAGCAGTGCAAGGATATACCGATCAAAATGGGGAGTGGGTAGCAAGTAGACAGGTCAATTCAAAAGGGAGATCAAAAGTAAGTGGCGTAACACATGAGCGTGAGATCATGGGACTGAGTGCTACACAAGCAAAAACAGCCCTCAAAGGATATGAAAATATCAAAGAGGGAAAAAAGCTCACTATCCCTCAAGAGGACGCTATAAGAGCATATGAAAAAGCAAAAGCAGACTACGACAAATACTATACGCAAACGCAAACACAAACACAAGTAGAAATAGATATGTATTTTGATGGAAATGAATTTGTCCCACCATCTCAAGAGATAATCTTAGATCAAGATATGATCACACAAGGCTACAAGGTACAAGATGGTAAACTTATAGAACCAGATGGAAACATAATAGATTTTTAAAAGGGTAAAAGATGCAACTACAAAACAACAAAAAAGAGATACTAAGAAGATATATACATAATATAGCACCAGTGTTTATGATCAACAAACAAAAAGCGATACAGATGGTAGATGAAGATTTAGAGGTGCTATTCAAAGATGAAAAGGTCACAGCAGATCTTTTTAAATATTTTGCAGATAGAAAATCACAAATCAAACAGATCATAAGCACCAAAAACGATAGTCAATAATATCTACAAAAAGGGCAAACAACTATGGCAAAATATTCGCAAGAACTAAAAGCAAGAGCAAGAGACTACTATGAGATACACTCATACAAGCTAGAAAAAATCAGCGAACATCTCAATATCCCAGTAACAACACTAAGCGACTGGAAAAGAAAAGAGCAGTGGTACAAAGGGCAATACGCAGACAAAGTAAGCGATGCAAAAGAAAAACTCAATGAAACCATAAAAGAAAAAGCGATCTTTGAAGAGGTCAAAGAGGATCTTATAGCAGAACTCAAAGCCCAAAACCCAACCATGCTAGCCACAAGTGTAGAAGATGATCAGATCATAGATAATCGTGCAGTTAGCATACTCCTTGAAGCAGCTGCTATAGAAAACCTGGACGCACTTGCCATGGAGGGAGTAAAACTTGCAAATAAAAAACTCCATTACATGAATAATCTCCCATTAGCAAAAGTCAGCATGGGGGAGATCAAAACCTACAACGACATCATAGCCAACACAAAAACACAAATCTACGGAAAATCTCCAGATGTAGTGATCAATAATATGCAACAAGGAAACCTAAGCGTAGAGGACTACTCAAAACTAAGCACCGATGAGCTTTATAAAATGCTAGACAAACAAACCAAACAAGAACAAATAGAGCAAGCAAAAGACACACAAATAATGTAAACTAGACTATTTAGTTATTGTTGTTTACTTGTTTACTTGTTTTTTTTATTAATCTATATACATATCCTACTGCTTTATATAGTTTAATTCCTACTATTGGCTTCCATCTTGTATGAGGAAGCCTAATCCATTCTTTTACAAGTTTGATTATAGTATCTTTAAATATACCTTTTTGATACATATAATCAAGCCATTCACTCATTACAATATGACCTACTGCCAAGTTTAAATCCTCTTCATATCTTCTTGATATTTGAAGATCAGATTCATACTCTTCTTTAGATATGTGCCCATCTTCATACACTCTATGAGATATACCAACACCGCTACCTACTTTATATTTTCCAACTATTATATCAGCTCTATTTTCTAACACCAAATTGTATTTTCTTTCTTTTGGCATTTTAATAATACCTTTGTGATCTATTAAAGGAACTCTATTTACAAAATGGTTGGCAGTTGCTATAATATCATCTAATTTATAAACAGTATTCACATTGTACTCAACTAATTTTAT
>JAGYNS010000189.1 GCA_018399655.1 Campylobacterales bacterium | reverse complement strand
ACTTGGGTAAAAACTAAACCTATATATTTAAACATTATCTCTCCTTTTGAGTATATTAAAAATTAAAATAAGAGGAAATACAATATACAAAAACAGTACACTGTAAATTGTAGAACTACTGCTTGTATTGCTTCCATAGTTTTTATCTAACAAATCTCTAATTTTTAGGCAATTTTCCATTGCATTTGGAATCCTTGAATTAGAATCAATACGATTTTCACAAAACACTTCTGGGTCATTGTTTATTTGATAAATACTTGTCATCTCCTCAAGTGCCCATCTGGTTGGAGTAAGCTGAGAGATTGAATATGCAACAGGATTTTTATTTTCATCCATCTGCTTTACACTCATCATACCACCACCAAATATAATCATAGGCAATAAAACCAATGGAACCAATGCTAAGGCTTGTGCTTGTGATTTTGAAACAGCCGAAACAAGTAGTCCAATACTCAACCCCGACAGCGATGTCATAAAAACTAAAAAGACTATATCTAAAAAGTTTCCATCAAGCCCTATATCAAAGGGTGTAAATACAAAAGTAACCCCTACTAGTAAAAAACTTTGAAACAAACACAAAATCATAAGTACCATAAATTTTGATAAGATATAAGGCAGTATTGCTAAGCCTATCATCCTCTCTCTAGCATAGATAGCTTTTTCAGCGACAATCTCTCTTGAGGCATTAATCGTTCCAAACCAAATAGCAGATATGGCTAATACAAATAAAAGCGTAGCAGCCATCCCAGGCATAGTTTCACTTCCACTGTAGGCATCTTTTGAAAAGAGCATCGCTATCATCAACCCTATAAGCGGTGCTTGAAGCAACAATATAAGTGTATTGACCTTATCTTTGAGCTTTATCTTTAAAAATCTACTGCTTAACACTACAAACTGTTTGAAATAAGAGGTAGAAAAACTTTGACCAAGAGTGTTTTGTTTTGTTTCTCCCTCTCTTTTTTTGACATACTCGCCGTGCTCTTTTGAATTTTGATAAGTATTTTTCCAAAATATCCCTTTTTGGTTTCTCTGTTTTTGTGAGTCAAGTTCTATTTCACCACACTTCTCCTCCTCATCATAAAGCCCTATTAAGGCATTGTCAGGATTTGCAAGTAAAGTGGTTTTATCTTTTGTTTGTTGATTAAAAAACTCTATAGAGTTTGGATAAGTAGGACCAAAGTAAGCCAACTTCCCATAAGACAAGATGATTTGATGATCCATTATCTTATAGTTATCAAAACTTGGTTGGTGAATAGTAATTATAATCGTCTTACCACTATCTGCAAGTTTTCTTAAAAGCTCCATCACCATCTTGGTATCTACAGCAGAAAGTCCCGATGTAGGCTCATCTAAAAATATGATTTTTGGATCAGCTAAAAGCTCCATAGCAAGATTGACCCTTTTTCGCTGACCTCCACTGATCCCTTTTTCAGTATCAGGAGAACCTATGACGGTATTTTCTGTCCCTTTGAGTCCTAATTTTTCCAAAGTGGTTAAGATAAGATTTTTTATCTCTTGTGGTTTCATATCGTTAGGTAATCGAAGCTTAGCATAGTACTCCAGTGCTTGATACACCGTTAGTTCTGGATGAACAATATCATCTTGAGGAACATACCCAATAGCGGATTTAAAGGTATGATAATTTTCATACAGATCAATCCCATTGATATATGAGGAGCCTTTCGTTGGCTTATCATTTCCATTTAAAGCTTTTAGAAGTGTGGTTTTCCCTGCTCCTGAAAGTCCCATAAGCCCCACAAATTCACCAGGGTAGATAGTAAAACTCACATCATCAAGGAGGTGGATTCCATCTTTGATTGTTTTGGTGATATTTTTAGCTTCTAGGGTAAATCCATCTAAAGTATTGGTACTATTAATAGCATTTGCATTTTCAAAATCAAAAGTGTATGAATAGATACTAAAAAGAAGCTCATCCCCTTTTTTGATTTTTGTTTTGCTTAAAACTCTTTTTCCATTTAAAAAAGTACCGTTTGTAGAGTCTAAGTCTTCTACATAATACTCGCCATCACTCTCTTTAGATATCAAAGCGTGTTTAGAAGAGACACTAGGATGGGTGATACAGATATCACTTTGTGGGTCTCTACCTACAGTTATTTTATCTTTATTTATAGCAACATCTTCTATCTGTTTTGTTTGAAACTGTTTTATATACTCTAATAATTGATTGCTACTAAGCTTATAAGTTCCAAGATAAAAAACCCTATCTGGCAACACTTCTATTTCACTGATTCTATTGTGAGGGGTATCGATAAAGGTTCCATTTGTAGAGTTTTCATCACAAGCTATCCACTTACCTGCTTTGTTTTTAACTACTGTTAGATGCAGTGAAGAGACAACTGAAGACTCTAAGACGATATCATTAGTTTTAGCACGACCTATGGTAAAACTCTCTTTGGTGCGAAACACCTCTGTATCTGTAGAGTTTTCTACTTTATAAGAGATCTCTTCATCGGCAAAAAAGATTATGTCGTTTTCCAAAACCACATACTGCTCACCTGCTTTGAGTTTATCTCCATTTAAAAATGTCCCATTAGAAGAGCCAATATCTTCTAAAACAGTTTGCTTATCACTGACTGAAATCTTTGCATGATAACTTGAAACCACCCTATAAGGAAGCACAACACTATTATCTTCTTTGCGTCCTAGTGTATTGACACCCTTTTCAAGCTTGATATCGGCTATCCCTTTTTTTATCCCTCTTAACAGATACATTCCCACCTCCTTTATTTTAAAATCAAATTATCAAAGTCATTGTCTGCCTCTAACGCAACGAACATAATACTCATTGGACTTACCGTAGTAGTACGTATTGCCACTGTTGAAATAGACACCCCAAGCAGCGGAGCTATTGCCCGCAGGCTCAGAGGAAGACCAATAGAGGTTAGATGCTACATTTTTAAATCCACCCTTTATAGCAGGCTTGTACTTTTTGATATCTACAATGGTCTGCAACTCTTTTAT
>JAGYNS010000188.1 GCA_018399655.1 Campylobacterales bacterium | reverse complement strand
TTTAAAGAAGAAACTTGAAAAATTTGGACAAAAAGTTGTTTTTGAAGCAAAAGATGGCTATGAGGCTATTGAGTATTTTTTTCAAAATAGTGACAAAGTTGATGTGGTGACCCTTGATATATCTATGCCTATTTTAAATGGACTTGAAGCTTTAAAAAAAATTGTTGCATTTCAAAAAGATGTAATAGCATTTATGATCACCTCCCATGGGGAGGAGTCTATGGTGATGGATGCAGTTGAGATTGGAGCTAGGGGATATATCCTCAAGCCAATTACAGATGAGAAATTAGAAAAATTAATCAAAGAGGTAGAGAAAAAATGAGTTTTCAAGAGCATGATTTAGAGACACACCATAATGATTTGGTATACGATACATATAGATACAAATTGATGATAGTAGATGATTCAGCAATAGCTAGAAGATTGATCAAAAAACATGCCCACGATATCAATGCAAATGTTGTGTGTGAAGCAACCAGTGCTGATGAAGCATATAACAAATATATAGAGTTTGAACCAGATGTTGTGACTATGGATATCTCCATGCCTGGGGAGAGTGGTATTGTGGCTGTTCGAAAAATTATCAACTTTGATCCCTCTGCAAAAATTTTGATGGTCACATCTCATGGGGAGGAGGAGATGGTCATAGATGCTTTAGAATCAGGGGCTAAAGGGTTTATCTTAAAACCTGTAACAAAACAGAAGCTTGAGGAGCAATTTAATAAGGTAAAAAATGATCCATACAAGATGTTTCGCTCAGTACACTATTTCCCATCTATCAACGAGAAGATAAAAAAAGAGCTTTATAGTTTCACAAAAAAAAGTGAATATGTGATTTTTTTAGCAGAAAAATCAAAGCCATTGATCCCCACTTTACGAGATTTGCCATTTGATTGTGTAGGGGGAGTATTTCCTGAAGTTATTTTTGATGCAAAGGTGCATCAAGAGGGGTTTGTTATTATGGAGCTTAGTAAAGAGGCAAACTATAAGTTTATCAAACATATGGGTGAACCAATTGATCATTCGATGAAGCAAGTACTTCAAAATAAAAAATCAGCTTTAGTTTTTGCAGATGCTTTTAGTGAATCTCTTGAACCGTTTTTAGAAAACCTCAGTCAAATGGTTCCTCCAAACTTAGAAGTGATAGGGTGTGGTACAGGTGGAAGTGATATGAAACATACCCCATCCCTCTTTACCCCTAAAGGGATATATGAAGATGGAGCTATTGTTTTTTATTCCCACGAGTCTATAGATCTTGGGTTAGCAGATAGTTGGAAAAAACTAGCAGGTCCATTTGAGGTGACAAAAAGTGCTCCAAATACACTTTTTGAAGTGGATGATGAGGATAATTTTTTGGAGCTTTATGAAGAGATTTTAAAAAGTGAAAAAGGGATCACAATAGTTGATGGTAGTTTTTTTGAAGAGGCAAAAAAATACCCCTTAGGGGTTAAAAAACAGAAACTTACTTTGATCCGTGAAGTGGTTCGTAAAAATGCAGAGGGGATATTTGCCTTAGGAAACTTTGACCTTCATAGCTTAGTATATGTGATGGAAAACGATATAGAAGATATCTCAAAAGCTCCACAAAAGGCTCTTGAGGGTGGACTGATAAACATTGAAGATAAAACCCCTTTGATGGGATTGATATTTGAGGGGATCGGAAGAAAAGATCAATTGGTAGAACAGACTATTCAAAAAGATCTAGATATAATAAAAAAAGAGTTAAAAAATATCCCACAGTGTGGGGCAGTGAGTCTTTTAGAACTTTGTAATAAAAACTCTAAAAAAATAGAGATTCATAATAGTAGTATAGCATTAGCAATTATAAACTAGGAAAGATATGTCAAAACCAAACCAAAAAGAGACACTCAAAAGGATACTAACAAAAAGCTTTTTTAAAACCACACTGATCCCATTATTGGTTATAGAAGTAACTCTTTTGGTGCTCTATTTTGGGATTAGTAACTTTATGGTAGAAAAAGGGAAGCTCTCATTGGAAGAGGAGATACAAAGAAACCTAAATGCTATTCTTTCAAAAGAGGTTCAAAATATCGATTTTAAGCTCAAAGAGATCAATACCTTGTCCTCTATTTTGCAAAATGATCAGCAACTCAAATTTGAAAATAAAAACAAAATATTACAAACAATACAATCCCCACAATTTAGATTTGCTCAAAATGGTGTGTTTTATAAGGTTCACGATAATAGTGGAACAAGTTTATTTTATGGGATAAATCAAACTATAGAAAAAAAGCAAAGAGAAAAAGCGATTTTTACTGAATCTTTTGATCCACTTTTGAAATATGTAGTAGATCACAATGAGTTGATCGTAGCAAGTTACTTCAATAGCTATGATGGGATGAACCGATTGTACCCTTTTATCCCTGAGGTGTTTTCCCAGTATGACCCATCAATTAATATGGAAGATTACAATTTTTACTACGATGCAGATCAAAAAAATAATCCATCAAAAAAGCCTGTATGGACAAATGCCTATCTTGATCCAGCAGGGCAGGGGTGGATGGTAAGTTGTGTGGTTCCTATCTACAATAAAAAGTTTTTAGAAGGGGTGACAGGGCTTGATGTGACTATTGATAATTTTGTAAAAAATACCCTCAATCTCAAACTCCCATGGAACGGACACGGGATGCTCGTGGCAAAAGATGGGACTATCTTAGCGATGCATGAAAAGATTGAAAAGCTTTTAGGACTCCAAGAGCTCAAAAGCCACAACTACACCGATACCATAAAACAAACAAACCTCAAGCCAGATCTATATAACATTGAAAAAAACAAACAGATATCCCCTTATTTTCGTAAACTTTTTACACAAAATAACTTTATAACAACCCAAACGATACAAGAAAGTGAATATATTTTGGCTCAAAAAATGATAGAGCAAACCCAGTGGAGACTAGTGGTGTTAGTAGATAAAAAAAGTGTTTATGAACCTATCAATGAGATGGAGCAATTGGCAAATAGCATTGGGTTTTATGCTATTTTTGGGATGGTGATATTTTATCTAGGCTTTTTCTATTTTATCGCT
>JAGYNS010000187.1 GCA_018399655.1 Campylobacterales bacterium | reverse complement strand
CATCCCATCTATATTTCCTTGCTCTTGATAGATAAGGAGAAGTTTGTTACATATCCTTGGATCACATTTATTGGTTCGTGCATAAGTTTCAAGATAGGCTAGGGCTTCATCTTTTTTATCTAAATAGGTATATAAAACATCCACAAGCTTTAAAAGTGTTTTTTCATTTTGGTTATCAGCATAGGCACTTTCATAGTATCGAAGAGCCTCACCAAATTGCTTTTTTTGAAAATAGATATTGGCAATAAGTTCATATAAAGCACTTCGTGGGTTTTGTTTTAAAAGCTTTTTAGATACTTCAATCGCTTTATCATACTTCTCTTGTGAAGTAAGTGCTACAATATATTCATAATAATACCCTTTTGTATTTTCAAATTTTTCTATCGCTTCAAGGCTGAGTTTTTCAGCAGTTTGATAATCTTGCATTTGAAAGCTACTATATAAAGCTTTTTGTAAATAGATCTCTTTGTTTGTTTGTTCATATAGATGGTAAAAGTATGAAAAACTTTTTTTATAGTCGCGATTTTGTTCACTATCTAAAGCTAATAAAACTGTTAAATCTTGTTTATAATCTGGTTTTTGAAGTTGAGCACTAGTATAGGTACAACCTGTTTGTACCATAAGAAGAGCTAGAAAAATTAAGGCATTACGATAGCTGGACATTCTTTTTTTACCTCTTCTATATTTGTTTTAAAATGTTCCCAAAAAGGGAATGTACGACATTGAACGGGTCTTGCTTCATAAACACTACAACACTTTTTATTAAGATCAAAAAATACACATGCATAGTTATTTGGACTCAATAGCTTCTCTTTGATAGAATATTTATACCCAACCTTAAAAAGATACTCTTTTGCTAATTGTTCAATAGGAACATCTAAAAAATCAGCAAGTTTTTGAATCTCTTGCTTTGTGATCCATATATACCCAGACTCCCCAATACAACAATTACCTTCGCAAGTGCTACAAATACTTGGGTCAAATTGGTAAGGGTAGTTTTCATCTTGTATCATTAGGTGGATTATACACTATTTTTTCTTTGTTACATTTTATACTGTGAGTATTACATCTTTTATAAAGCTCTTGTACCTCTTTTTGAAACTCATTTGACTCATCAAACATCACTACAGGGGGTAAAATTTTTAGTGGTGTTTTGCTAGATTTTCTTAAAGCTATCATAATCAAGCTAGCTTCTTTTTTTCTATTTGGATGCAATGCTTGTATCGTTTCTATTTTCAAACGATATTTATGGGCAAAAAGAACGATAGTATCAAGTTGTTTTGCATCATAACAAAAAAAGAATCTCCCTTTTGGAGTGAGAAGATTAGAGGTTTGTGCAATAAATTGCTCTAAAGGCATAAAATCACTATATCGTGCAATTTTTAGATTTGTATTTTCACTTTTGATCACATCACTATGGTAAAAAGGGGGATTTGATACAATTATCTCAAATTGGGTTTGAAACTCTATTTTTGTAAAGTCTCCACAGTGTAGCTTTGCATCAAGTTTGTTTGTAAAAGCATTTTTTTGTGAAAAAAATTGAAACTCTTCTTGTATTTCACATTGATGAAGCTGTAATTTTGGGAAGTCTCTTGCTAATAAAAGACCTAAAATACCACTTCCACTTCCCACATCTAAAAGTTTCCCTTGTATGTTTTTATATTTTTTTAAATTGGTACAAATAAAATCATATAAAAAATGGGTATCGCTATTGTAGCAATACCCATTCATTGGTTGGTAAAGAACTAACGATTTAGTGGAGCTCATCGTTGAGCTTTACTTCTCTTGTACTTCTCATCACAACATATTGACCTGTTTGTGAGTTTTGTCTAAAGTGAAGACCATGAAGACCCGCTAAGTCAGCTGCTTTCATAAGATTTAAAAGCTTTGCATCTGGGTTGGCTTCCTTGATTTTTGCTATTTGATCATCAGTAATAGAGACTTTCGTCCCTGCAAATATAGCCAATCCACCATCTACGATACATCCATCACCAAGTGGGATTCCAGTAGTTGAATTTGCACCCAATAAAGTATTCTCACCTATTGAGATAGGGTTTCCATCTGTTCCGCTTAAAACTCCTAAAATTGAAGCTCCTCCACCTACATCACTTCCACTTCCTACAATAGCTGAAGAGCTAATTCTTCCCTCAACCATTACTGGACCTAGAGTTCCAGCATTGAAGTTGATATAAGATGCACCTGGCATCACTGTAGTTCCAGCTGCAAGTTGTGCACCAAATCTTACTTTACTTGTATCCAGAATTCTTGTGTTATCTGCTGGGATAATGTGTGAAAGGAATCTAGGGAATTTATCGACCATATCTATTTGAGGATATTTTCCAGTTACTTTAAGAGTTAGTTCATTTGCTCGAAGCCAATCAAGCTCAATAGGCTGATTTCCACTCCAAGCGACATTGTGAAGTTTTCCAAAAGCACCGTTTAGGTTTACTTTTCGAAGTTGGGCTTTTCCAAGGCTTAGTGCATAAAGCTTTAAATATACTGCTTCTACTGATTCAGGAGCTGCATCTTCAAATAAAAACACCACTTTATAATCTTCAGGAGTAAGACCTAGCTCTCGTGGAAGTGCAGAAAGTGTTGAGACTAGTTGTACATTTTTATGATCTTCCCCTTTTGCTTCAGGAAGATACGGTCGAAAACTCTCAATACAGTTTGCTACAAAATCATCACTAATATCAAGCACCACTTCACTTTTACTTGTATCAATATCAATACCAGATTGTTTAAATGCATCCATAAAAATAGCAGCACTTCCCATATTTTCATTCCAGTTTACCACAGGATAGGTTGCTTGTAATATTTTCTTTGGATTTTGTTGTCCTCTATCAATTTTTGCGATACCAAAACCGATAGGATTTTTGTACCAGCTTTGTGATTGGATAGATTCAACTTTTGCTTTAAATTCTTCTTTTGTAAATACCATGATTTATATCCCTCTTTATTTTTTTGTGATTATAGCTTATTTTTTTTTGGTATAACTTAAGGGCACCTCTTTAAAATATATATGTTCATAGCTTTTGTATACTTATA
>JAGYNS010000186.1 GCA_018399655.1 Campylobacterales bacterium | reverse complement strand
CTAAATCCTATAAATAACACTAAATTAATAAACATTTAGATAAAATCGTACCTTAAAATTATAAATAAACAGGATATATTATATGTTAAAGATCTTTTCAAAAATATTTGGAACAAAGAACGACAAAGAGGTTAAAAAATACCAAAAGCGTATCGCTGCGATTAATGCTTTAGAGGAGCAGTTTAAAAAGTTAAGTGATGAGGAGTTAAAGCAGGAGTTTGCCAAACTTAAACAATCGGTTCAAGCAAAAGAAAGATCACTAGATGAAGTGTTAAATGAAAGTTTTGCTATCACAAGGGAAGCTAGTGTACGAACTTTGGGGTTGCGACATTATGATGTGCAACTTATTGGGGGTATGGTACTTCACGATGGAAGAATAGCAGAGATGAAAACAGGTGAGGGGAAAACTTTGGTGGCTACTTTACCTGTGGCTTTAAATGCAATGAGCCAGCGAGGGGTACATATTGTCACAGTAAATGATTACCTAGCTTCAAGAGATGCTAAAGAGTTAGAGCCTTTATACAACTTTTTAGGCTATAGCGTAGGGGTACTTACTGCTCAAACTCAAGGTGAGATACGAAAAGAGCAATATAGTGCTGATATCACTTATGGTACGAACAATGAGTTTGGTTTTGATTATTTGCGTGACAATATGTATTATTCTTTGGACGAGCAAGTACAAAGAGACTACTTTTTTGTAATAGTAGATGAGGTGGATTCTATTTTGATTGATGAAGCAAGAACGCCACTTATTATCTCTGGACCTACAAATAGAAAAGGGACAGATTATCTCAAAGCAAATCGAATCGCAATGGAGCTTGAAAAAGGGGAAAAAATAGAAGCAAAAAAACCTGATGAGCAAGATCAGCTTACAGGGGATTTTATTATTGATGAGAAAAACAAAGTGGTACTTATGACCGAAGAGGGGATTGAAAAAGCACAAGAACTTTTTGAGGTTGACAATCTTTACTCACTAGAGCACGCATCACTTTCACACCATCTTGACCAAGCTTTAAAAGCAAACTATCTTTTTGAAAAAGATGTAGACTATGTGTTGCAAAATGATGAGGTGGTTATCGTTGATGAGTTTACAGGTCGTTTAAGTGAGGGGAGAAGGTTTAGTGATGGATTGCACCAAGCACTTGAAGCAAAAGAGGGGGTTGAGATCAAAGAGGAGTCTCAAACTTTAGCAGATATCACTTTTCAAAACTATTTTAGGATGTATGATAAGCTTGCAGGGATGACAGGAACTGCCCAAACAGAAGCTACAGAGTTTGCAGAGATCTATAGTCTTGATGTTGTATCAATACCTACAAATGTACCAATCCAAAGAGTTGATAAAAATGATCTTATTTATAAAACTGAAAAAGAAAAATTTGACGCTGTGTGTGCCAAGATCAAAGAGTATAATGAGAAAGGGCAGCCAGTACTAGTAGGAACTGCAAGTATTGAAAAGTCTGAGTATCTTCACAAACTTCTAAAAGATCAAAAAGTTCCCCATACTGTTTTAAATGCAAAGCAACATGAAAAAGAGGGGAAAATCGTTGAAGATGCTGGACAAAAAGGGGCGGTGACTATTGCTACAAATATGGCAGGTCGTGGGGTAGATATTAAACTTCCCCAAGAGTGTTTAGATCAGGGTGGTTTAGCAATTATTGGAACAGAAAGACATGAAAGTAGAAGAATTGACAATCAGCTTCGAGGGCGGTCAGGTCGTCAAGGGGATGTGGGTGAGTCTCAATTTTACTTAAGTCTTGAAGATAATCTTCTTCGAATCTTTGGATCTGATAAGATTGCAGGGGTGATGAATCGTTTAGGACTTGAAGAGGGTGAGCATATCGAATCAGGTATGGTTACACGAGCTGTAGAAAATGCTCAGAAAAAAGTGGAAACGATGCACTTTGAGAGTAGAAAACATCTTTTAGAATATGATGATGTAGCCAATGAGCAAAGAAAAGTGATCTATAGCTTTAGAAATAATTTATTGGATCAAAACTATAATGTATCTTCTAAAATAGATGAAAATCTCCATGAATTTGTGGCGGTAATAGTTCAAACAGTCAAAGATAGTAGTGAAAGTGTGATGGTAGATGACTTCAATTATGAAAGCTTGGTATTAAGAATCAAAGAGGAGCTCAATGTTGATATCACACAAGAGCAAGTTCAAGCAAATGACTTTGATCAAATAGAGCAAAAACTTTATGAGATACTCAAAGATATCTATGAGCAAAAGATGTCTATTCCAGCTCCTGAGCAACGAAATGAGATCGAGCGAGTTTTATATCTTCAAACACTTGATAATGCATACAGAGATCACTTATATTCTATGGATACACTCAAAACGGGTATTGGACTTCGAGGATACAACCAAAAAGATCCACTAGTAGAGTATAAAAAAGAGAGCTACAATATGTTTATGGAGCTTATTAGTTCTATCAAATATGAGATTATCCGTATTTTATTCTCTGTACAACTTCGAAGTGAAGAGGATATGGCAAAAGAGCAAGAAGCACTAGAAAAACTTCGGCAAGAGATGGAATCGAGCGTTGAAAATATCACTTTAAGTTCTGAAGTATCTAAAGAGGTAGATGCAAAAGAGAAGAAAATTCCACGAAATAGTCCATGTCCGTGTGGGAGTGGAAAAAAGTATAAGCAGTGCTGTGGAAAAAGTGGACCTAAAAAAGGGCTTTTAGCTGAATCTCAAGGATAAATTTGAATAGCAAACTTATCAATTTTATTATAAAAAAATATTTACGATTTGATAAAAAAAATCCATTTATCTCTATAAGTGCTATTTTGGCTTTTATAGGGGTATCTGTTGGTGTGATGGTACTTATAGTAGCAATGGCTATTATGAATGGAACAGCAAAAGAGTTTAAAGATAAACTTTTTACGATGAACTATCCTTTGAGCATCTATCCAAAATTTCAAGGATCGGTTGATGCTAAGCTTTTAGAAGATCTTGAGCAAAAGTTTCCAGAGCTTTTATTCTCTCCCTATCTTTCTTCTCAAGTGATGGTTCAAAGTGATGGTTCAATGAGTGGTGGGATGATATTTGGTGTAGATCCACAA
>JAGYNS010000185.1 GCA_018399655.1 Campylobacterales bacterium | reverse complement strand
TCCTCGCGTTGTATGCTGTTTGTATATCTGAACCTTTATCTCCTATAAGCCAAGAGTTTTCAAAATCTATACCACAAACTTCTAAAGCTTGCTTGATCATCCCTATTTTGGGTTTTCTACATTCACAATTTGCATCTGGGGCATGGGGACAACAATAGATTCCACTTATGTTGATACCTGCATTTGTAAACTGCTCTTTCATCCAGTTGGTTAGGGTTTCATATTGTTGTAAAGTATAATACCCTCTTCCAATACCTGATTGATTGGTGATAATAAAAAGTTTATATCCTAAATTCTGAAGATAGATAAGAGTCTCAAAAGTTCCTGGAACAAACTCAAACTCTTCAATGGTGTGGAGGTAATCTTTTTCAATATTTATCACACCATCACGGTCAAAAAAAACTGCTTTTTGCATAAATCTTACTTAAAAAAGATCATAAGTACTATCACTCACACCTGATTCTTTGATCTTTTTGCATATTTCATTTGTATCGTTATTAACTGTTACAAGAAGCTGATTATCCTCAACTGATATAGTTACACAAGTATCATCACCTGATTTGTATTCTACTGATGTGGCACTTACTGTCCAAACATTTTCATTGATATTAACAGCATCAGTTATATTTTCAATCTCACTATTAAGCATATAATGGGACTGTATCGCATTGGTGATGGTTGATATATCTTGTTTAACTGTAGCAACTACTGCACTTGAACGGGAGTCGAAAAGTTTAGGTACTGCAACAGCAGCGATAATCCCCAAAACTGCTATGATAAAAATAAGCTCTATTAAAGAGAATGCTTTTTTATTGTTTTGTTCCACCCCTATTCCTTTCTAATCTCATTGATTATACAAAGAATTGGATAACAATACAATTAAAACAACTCTTTTAAAGATGTAAGTGTTATAATTTACACTTACAATGACACAAAATTAATTAGGATACAACACAATGAACTTTAACGATTTAAACCCTCAAGAAAAACAGCAACTCCATGAAGAACTACTAAAATATGCTCATCAAATTGGAGGGATAAATCCCTTTTTACAAATGCTTGAAGATATAAGAGTAGAAAAACCAAAACCACTTCTAAATAAAACAGCTATATTTCATTATAAAAATGGAAAAATTATCTGGGTAAAATCAATATTTAAAGAGACCCTTGATACCCTTTACAGTGCTATGGTAAAAGAGGAACGAGATGGAGATATGCTAGAGGGATTAAACCCAAAAGAATATAAGAATGTTATGAATATGATACGAACTTTAAAACCTATTACCGTAACAGTACAACCAAAAGATGAAAATACCCAAAGCTTTAACTTTGATATCTTAGATACAACGGTAGAGAAAAAAACAAAAGTATCTTTACTTTTTAAAATCATCTTTTTTTATAATATTGACTTTGCTAAACAGGTTTTGATGTATAAGGGGGAGTGAGTAAAATTTTAATTTTTACTCCCACTCTATTGTTGATGGTGGTTTCGAAGAGATATCATATACTACACGATTGATCCCATCAACCTCATTGATAATTCTTCTACTCATAACTTCTAGGATATCATGAGGAATATGTGCAAATGTCGCAGTCATCCCATCTATTGCGTTAACAATTCTTATACAAGCTGTATTATCATAGGTTCTATTATCACCCATCACTCCCACTGATTTTACATTTAATAAAACTGTAAATGCTTGCCAAGTTTTATCATACCATCCTGATGCTCGAAGCTCTTCAAGCATAATTGTATCAGTTTCTCTTAAAATCTCAAGATCTGGCTTATTGACTTCACCCATAATTCTTATAGCAAGCCCAGGTCCAGGGAATGGATGTCTACCTATCATTTGAGATGGAAGTCCAAGTTCTAGCCCTAGCGTTCTTACTTCATCTTTAAAAATCTCTCGTAATGGCTCAATGAGTGTAAACGACATCCAATCTGGAAGCCCCCCAACATTGTGATGAGATTTGATCGTTTTTGATGGTCCTTTGACTGAAACAGATTCGATCACATCTGTATACAAAGTCCCTTGAGCTAAGAACTCTATCCCATCATGCTTTTGTGCCTCTTTATCAAAAACCTCTATAAATGTTTCCCCTATGATTTTTCTTTTCTTTTCTGGATCAGTAACCCCAGCTAGCTTACTTAAAAAATCTTCAGATGCATCTACTGTGATAAGATTTATTCCTCGACTTGCAAACATATTTTGTACATCTGATACCTCATTGGCTCTAAGAAGTCCATTGTTTACAAATACAGGGATTAGCTTCTCCCCTATTGCTTCATGTAAAAGTGTTGCTACAACTGAACTATCTACTCCACCACTTACACCACAAAGCACTTTTTTATCACCAACTTGTTCTTTGATTTTTTTGATCTGTTCTTTTGCAAAGTTCCCCATATTCCAAGTTTTTTCACATCCACATATATGTTTCGCAAAATTGCTCAACATATGAGCTCCCTCTACACTATGTGTTACTTCAGGGTGATATTGAAACGCGTAGATTTTTTTCTTCTCATTTGCAATCGCTGCATATGGTGAGTTTTCACTTGTACCTATGACTCTAAACCCTTTTGGTAAAGTATCTACTCTATCACCATGTGACATCCAAACTGTTTCAAAGTTTGTCACCCCTTTAAAGATTGGACACTCATCATCAATGATACTAAGCCCTGCTTTCCCATATTCATGATGATCAGCAGGTATTACACTTCCACCTAAATAATGTGCAATTGTTTGCATCCCATAACAAATACCTAATATAGGCAACCCCAGATCAAAAACTGCATCATCAACTTTATATGCATCTTTTGCATATACTGAAGCTGGTCCGCCACTTAGAACTATCCCTTTTGGAGTTCTAGCTTTTATATCTTCAATCGGCTCATTAAATGGAACTATCTCTGAATAAAAACCATTGTTTCTTAATCTTTTTGAGATAAGCTGTGTATATTGACTCCCAAAGTCTAAAACGAGTATTGGAACATGTTTCAAATAAAATCCTTCTTTTTTTCTATTGTAATGCTTTAATTATATCTAAACAATCATAAATCTTTATTTTAATAACT
>JAGYNS010000184.1 GCA_018399655.1 Campylobacterales bacterium | reverse complement strand
TTTTGGTTGAAGATACATCACAAACTCTTTTTTTCCAAGCCCCTCATGAATATCTTTTTCAAGTTTCATCTCCATTAAAAGTTGTTGTTCAAATTTTGTATTGTAAAAAGTATATTGATTTTTCCCATTCTTTTTTGACTCATACATAGCCAAGTCAGCATATTTTACTAGATCTCCAGACTCTTTTGCATCCTCAGGATAGACACTGACTCCAAAGCTTGCAAATACTTTATGGGTATTTTTTCTTACTTGTATTGGTTTGTCTAAGATTTGAAAAAGTCGAGCAAAAAAATGATCCACAGACTCTACACCTTCTATCCCATCAAGGATAATAATAAACTCATCCCCACCTATGCGTGCTAAGATATCATTTTTTCGCAAAGATTTTTGTAGCTTTTGAGTAAACTCTATAAGATAGCTATCCCCATAGTCATGCCCTAAAGTATCATTTATCTTTTTAAAATCATCAAGATCTACAAACACTAAAGCAAATTTTTTCCTATTTCTTTGATGCTCATAAATAGCAAACTGAAGTTTTTCATAAAAAGAGTACCGATTGTGTATCCCAGTTAGTGGGTCATAGTTCGCCAGTTCAAACATTTTTTTACGGGTTAAAAATGTCTCTGTGATATCTGAAACCAAAGCAAAATAATTGCTTATCTCCCCTTGATCATTTTTTAAAACAAAGATAGAAACATTTTGCACATAAGTATCTCCATCTTTTTTTCTATTGATCACTTCCCCTTGATAAAATCCATTATTAAGAAGCTGTTTCCACATAGTTGTGTAAAAGTCTTCATAGTGCTCTCCTGATTTTAAAATAGAGGGGTTTTTCCCTAAAAGCTCCTCTTTTTTATACCCTGTGATCTTTTCAAAAGCGGGGTTTAGATCGATGATATCATTAAACTTATTGGTGATTACTATCCCCTCATGGGCATTTTGGAAAAATTTTGATTGAAGCTGAAGTAGGTGGTCTTTTTCACTGAGCTTTTCATAAAAATCTTTAAACTTTAATTTCATCTTTTCTATTACGGGTCGTGCAAAGAAGTGAGCTTCTAAAAGTATTGTTAAAATAGTTCCTATAAAGATATAAAGCTCTCTTTGTTGGAGATCTTTTGTTTTTGTTTCACTCTCTTTTTGAAAAAGCTCTACAGCTTGGTCAAGGTTGGTCAATATAGTTTGCGAGTTTTCAAAAATCTCTTTTTCAAGCTCAATGGTTCCATTTTGGTAAAATTGTTGGAGATTTTTGATATAGATTTGAAATCTTTGATCAAGATTGATTGGATCTTCAAAGTAAAGCTTCTGTGCTTTCAGTGAGAGGTTTTTGGTGATATATTGATGATTTTGAACCAACTCTTTTATAGTATCTTGTAAAAGTTCTTTATAGTGTTGATCTTTTTGATGCATATACTTTGAGACTAAAAATGCACTCTTTTGGGAAAGCATCCTTTGCTTTCCACTAAGATTGATAAGCTTTGCGTAGTAACTTTGTGCATCTATTAAAGAGTTCATTGTATAGTATGCTAAACTAGCCCAAAAAATTAAAATTATAAAAATTACGGTATAGGACTGTTTGATACTAAAATTTTGAAACATCTTATCTATATTGCACCACTCTTATATTTTCCTTATTTGTATTTCTAATGTTATCATAAAGTTTTTGATACTTCAACTTCTCCTCAAAAGAGATTGGGGATCGAAGGGATTTGTACTCTACAAGTTCCCCATCTTTATACACTCCACTAATAGTTGCATGAACCCAGTAAAATCCACCATCTTTTCGAAGATTTTTTACCACCCCTTTCCATCTTTTTTCCGATTTTAATACTTTCCACATATTTTCAAATACACTTTTTGGCATATCAGGATGTCGAACTATATTGTGAGAGTTTCCCTCAAGCTCATCTACACTATAGCCAGAAATTTCTGTAAAAGTGTCATTTGCATAAGTGATTACCCCTTTTAGGTCTGTTCGTGAGATTATTAGCTCCCCTTCTGGTACTTGGGTTTCTATTAAAAATTCACTTTGTAAAAACTCTTTCATCTATTCCACCTCATCAAATTTATGTGCAAACCCTTCTAAATTTTTCCCTTTGAGATCCCCTCTATAAAGGATTCTATCTGGGTCTACATTGTCATCGTTGAGCATTTTTGGCACTGCATCAGCATTGTCAAGTATCTCCATATGCTCATTGAGTTCATCTTCACTATATGCCATTTGCATATCTGCAGCAACTACATGGGGGATCTCCTCTATCACACGAAGTTTTTCAAGTTCCTCTTTGACCCCTTCCCCTTCAATGGTCACAATAACTCTCCCTTTTTCATCATGCATATGATAATCACACACTTCACACTCTTTAAGGCTTTTTACCACCTCATCTAGATATTTTGGTACTGTTTGTACTACTATACTTGATATATTCATCTTTTTCCCTTTTTAGTTTAATTTATTTTAAAATAATTTATTTGTGAATCATCACTACTTACAAAGATTTCAAATTCATTGATAAAACGAATTTGAGTCAGTGTAGCTCTTTGACCTGTAAGTACTGCAAGCTCTTTTTGAGAGGCTAGATCCACTACCATCACCTCATTTTTCTCATTGAAAGCGATCCCTCCTTTTTTTGCTTTGGGGCTGAGTCCACAACTATAAAGCAAAAAATCATACTCAATTTCAAAACTATTTGTTGGTGTGTAGACTACTGCTTTTCTATCTTGCCCAGCAGCTAATATAATCCCTTGCTTATAATCAAGCTGATATACTCTATCTTTATTGAGAGGTTTTGGCTGCCGTATGATATTGGCAGTTGCTATATCCATTACTCTTACGATTCCACTTTCATCTGTAGTTGCGAGTGTTTTTTTCTGCTCATCCAAAACAAAATGGGAAAATGATGAAGCACTTAGCTGGATAAGATACTCCAATTTTTTATTTTCAAAATCATACAGCCCGATTCGATTACTTAAAAGTCCAAAAACAATTTTTGAATGTGAGACAAAACTTGCTTTTTGGATAAAATATTTTTTCTCTATATCTATAATTTTTGTAAGCTTTTCATCTTTATATAAAAAAATAT
>JAGYNS010000183.1 GCA_018399655.1 Campylobacterales bacterium | reverse complement strand
AGGGGAGGATATCCAAGAGCTGCTTGAGAAAAAAGAGATCCGACTTATTACCACCAAGACAAAGCGATACAAAGGGGGAGAGTTTCGTATAGTTCCATTTAGTGATGAAGCGATTCAAGAGATATCCAAAGCTTTTAAAGACACTATAAAGTACGCAGATGGATACTGTATCTGTCCTCATAACCAAAGATCAAAAGAGATAAATAAATACACCGTGATCAAAGAACTCAACGAATATCTCAATACTATTTTTGGAGAGAAGAAATATACCACCCACTCATTTCGGCAAGGACTTATCACAGAGATGATCTTAGATCACGAAGTAAACCCAAAGGTGGTACAAAAATTTATAGGGCATAAAAATATGGCTACAACCATGATCTACACTAACCCTACAAATAACGATGTACGAAAAGCATTAGTACGATAAGGGGTAAAAGATGGAAGCACTACTAGAAGCACTAGAGGAACTTATAAATACAATACTAAAAGGATAAACCGATGACCGAAGAGAAATTATTAGAATCACAAGGTATCTATTATGAACTCAATAGAGCAAGGCAAGCACTACAAAGCCTAAGAATTAATCAACAATTAATTGAAATTTACAAAAACGGGATTATTACAAACAGAGAGCACTCAGTACAATTAGAGCCAGACGAATATGAAGAGATAATCAATTGTATCGAGGGTATTGTATTAAAGAGGACACGATATTTACAAAAACAATTTGATGATTTATAAAAAGGATAAATTATGACAACAACATACGAGCAACAGATGGATTTTATAGATATACAAAACTTAGTACAAGATCAAATTTGGGCGTTAAGTGGAGTGGTTGATCTTATAGAAGAGGATAACAAAACAGCAAGAGTAACCCTTGAAAATAGCATCACACACCTAGAGCTGCTTAAAACAAAGCTAGCAAAAACACAAGAGCAGATCTCAAAAGAGAAGCTCAAAAAAGGATAAGCAGATGATACTCACAACCGCACACACAAAAGGGGGAGTAAGCAAAACAACGACCACATGGCACATAATTTGTGAACTCAAAAAACAAAAAAAAGATTTTATAGTGATAGACCTTGATCATCAAAGAACTATTTACAACCTCAATCTTTATGTAAGAGAAAAGAATAAATTAGCAGTATTTACAGCTGATAATATCTCACAACTCAATAAGATACTAGAAAAGCATCAAGAGCAGTTGATCATTATCGACACAGGTGGGAACGGAGACCAGATCAACAAACTAGCAATACAAAAAGCAGATATGATCCTCACACCCATAGGGGTAGATAGTATCACGGAGGTTATAGGTTTTAAAAAGTTTGAAGCGATACTCAAAGAGCTTCACAACCCAGCTATAAAAATACTCTTTTCAAATATCAACCCAAGGTGCAAAAACTTTGAAGATATAAAAGGGGTCACAAGTAGCTACAAAAATGCAACAACCCTATCCACCACCATTACAAGCAGGGCAAACTATAAGCAAAGCATGGGGCAAGGTTTGGGGATCACAGAGCTACAGCCAACCAAAAACAGTAGTTACAATACACGACTTAAAAAGTCACAAACAGAGATAAAACAACTTATAAAAGAATTAGGAGTATAAGATGAGCACTAGTATAGATTTAAGAATAGAGCTAAGTGGGATTGTTGAGATCACACTCGATGAAAGCGATATAGCAGAGATAGCTATGGAATACAATGGAGATTATAAGTCTTATATTGAAAATATAGAATTTGCAAGACATCATATAGATTGGGATGAAGATGATAGATTTTATAGCAAAAAAGCTATAAAAGAGGAACTAGAAAAGTATAAAAAAGAGCATAATCTAGCAGAAGATTTTAAGATAAAATACTCCAAAGCAAAAGAGAATTTTTTAAAAAAACACCAAGTAGATTTTTCTCAATATTTCTCAATAATAGACCGTCGTTTACCAAGTTTTTTAGAAACATCAGATGAGTTAAAACTATTAACAGATTCAGCAGACTATAACAACCCAAAGCATGAGCTAAACGACATCTATTTTGACAAGGACTTTGTAGTATCAACCAACACAAAAAAAATGGCAATAGTAAAAAACGACACAGATATAAAAGATATCTATATCCCAAAGGTATTTTTAGAGTATTATATCCACAAAGATGCGGAACTAGAGATAGTAGACGATGATGTACTGCTTCATCACGAGGGCTATCATTATCACTACTGCCCTACTCATGGTAGAAGATTTCCAGAGTATCAAAGGGTAATACCAAAAGAGGATACAAAACACATCATCTCTTATGATCAGTTTTTAAAAGATTCTATTGTAGTACAACCAGAAGAGGAAGAATACTATTGTGAGTTAAGAGCGATTAAGATAGAAGATAAGATATTTACCCTGAGCAATGAAAATATCCCAGATCTTACCTTTGATACTTTTCATATCAATAAACCAGATCTGCCTATGATGTTTAAAAAGCAGGACACAACTTATCTAGTGATGCCTATTGTGTTAAGTGATGATAAAGATGAACACCTAATATCGAAAATAGAAAAACTACTGGAGCATAAGGAATGACACATGAGCAAAAAATTCAACATAGAAGCAATAGGAAATATAAAAGAGGTCACGACCCAAAGTGACACCACGATAGAGGTGGATATAGATATATTACAACCCAACCCTTACCAACCAAGATTTAATGAAGAGACAAAAGAGCTAGAATTATCGATAGAGGAAAATGGACTTTTACAACCCATAACGATAAACCAAGATAATATCATAGTTGCAGGACACCGTAGATACTACGCCACAAAAAGATTAAAGATCAAATCTATAAAAGCAAATATCATCATATGCGACGATAGACAGCTTCATATCTACGCCATAGTGGAAAACCTCCAAAGGGAACAGCTCCACCCAGTAGAGTTAGCTTTTTCTTACGACCAAGCTATCAAAAGTGGCACAGTCCAAAACGCAAAAGAGTTGTCACAAGTGATCTCAAAACACCCAAGCCATGTAGCAAAAGTGTTGAGTATCCTTAAATTGCCACAAGATATTATAGAAGATATTCGATCAAAAAAACAAAAGATGAGTACCGAAACGATTGCACTACTTACTCAATTTG
>JAGYNS010000182.1 GCA_018399655.1 Campylobacterales bacterium | reverse complement strand
AATTAGGAGAAAGCGATGCAAAAATCTATAAGCTTTAAGCTTGGCATCTCTATTACTCTCATATCTTTGATAGCTTTAGCTATTGGTTATGGGGTACTACAGTATCAAGCAAACACTATAAAAGAGGATATATATTCTCAAACTATCACAGAACTTCAAGAGTCTACCAATATCAAATTTAACTCAAAAAAAGATGTAGGTATCTCAAATGCAGTTTCTATTGCGAATGACGGGCGAATCAAAGAAGCGTTACGAAATAATGATCGGGAACCTGCTATTGTAACTTTAGGGTTTATTAGTGAAAAGATGAAAAAATCTACCCCGTTTAATAATATCAAAGTACATGTTCATACAAAAAACAACCACTCTTTTGTAAGGCACTGGAGTTTGGATAAATTTGGAGATGATTTAAGTTCATTTCGAGCAAGTGTAGTAAAGGTAAATGCTACTCAAAATGTTGTCAATACATTTGAAGTGGGAAAAGCTGGACTCTCCTTGCGATCTGTAGCACCTGTAACTGATGACGATGGGGCTCATCTAGGATCACTAGAGTTTATGCAAGGACTCAACTCTGTAGCAAAAGATTTTGATAAAAGTGGAGATGCTTTTTTACTTTTAATGGATGAACGATTGAAGCAAGCTCAAATTGATCCATCAAAAAAGTTTAAAAACTATATCATCTCTCAAAACTTTATCAATGATGATTTTTTAAAAGATGCTCAAAGTGTTGATCTACAAGAACTTTTTTCACAAAAACACTATACAACAAAAAAGTATTTTTATACATTTGTTGATGTAATAGACTTTGATGGCAAGAAGCTAGGGATCGCTTTAGTAGGGAAACCTATTCAATCAGTATACATGGCTATAGATAGTGCTCAAGAGATTATATATATGGCTCTTGTACTTATCGTACTTCTTATTGCATTTATCTTACTATTTATCTACCTAAGTGTGAAAAAAGTTGTGACTACTCCTTTAAAAAGTCTTGAAAATGCTATAAAATCACTGATCACTTCAAATGATACAAGCTCAAGAGTAGAGATTGTATCAAATGATGAGATTGGGCATGTGGCACAAGAGTTTAATAACTATTTAGATCATATTGAATCTGGATTGAAAAAAGATCTTGAACTTATCAATGAAGCGGAAGAGGTTATGTCACAAGTTGCAAGTGGATGTTTTGGTCAAAAGATCACAAAATCAACCAAAAACCAAAGTCTTAATATGCTTAAAGAAAATATTAATAAAATGATCCAAGAGACGCAAACGATCTATCTTAATATGAATGCACTCTTAGATCAATATGTTCAATATAACTATACTCAAGATCTCAAGGTAGATGGAATTAAAGAAGGGGGACTTCTTCACAAACTAACCCAAAGTATCAATTCACTGAAAGACTCTATTACACAGATGCTTGTTCAAAATAAATCAAATGGTTTAACACTCCAAGACTCATCCAAATCACTCTTACAAAGTGTAAGTACACTAAGTAGTAGTTCAAATGAAGCGGCGGCATCATTAGAAGAAACAGCTGCAGCGTTAGAGGAGATCACAAGTACCATTAAAAGTAACAATCAAAATGTCTCACAAATGTCTTCTTATGCAAATACTGTTACAGACGCTGCTTCAAAAGGGCAAGATCTAGCTCAAAAAACAGTCTCTTCTATTACTGAGATCGACAATGAAGTAACAGCTATTAATGAAGCTATTACAGTGATAGACCAAATCGCATTTCAAACAAATATCTTAAGTCTCAACGCAGCGGTTGAAGCGGCAACTGCAGGTGAAGCTGGAAAAGGTTTTGCAGTTGTAGCACAAGAGGTAAGAAACCTAGCAGCACGATCTGCGGAAGCTGCAAAAGAGATCAAAGAGATCGTAGAGAAAGCAACTTCAAAAGCAACTTCAGGAAAAAATATTGCACAAGAGATGATTCAAGGATATACTCACCTGAATGAAAATATTGATAAAACTATTGAGCTTATCAAAGAGGTTGAAATGGCTTCAAAAGAGCAACAAGGTGGAATCGTGCAGATCAACGATGCGGTTAATTCTCTTGATCAACAAACACAAAAAAATGCAGCTGTAGCAAATGAAGCGAACGACATAGCACATATGACACAAGATATTGCAAATGATATTGTTATAGATGCGGATAAAAAAGAGTTTGTTGGGAAACAAACTGTCAAAGCAAAAGCACTAACACACTCTGATAAATCAACTACTCCTGTTAATGTGGCTCCTAAAAAGCCAATTGATAAAAAGGATAAGTCAGATTCAAAATCAAATCTTAAACCTATCCAACCTCAAAAAGATGAGGATGATGAGTGGGCAAGCTTCTAAAAGCTTGCCCATAAAGTTTTAAAGGGTTTTTCTCAAAAACTCTACTGTTCTACTCCATGAAAGTTCCGCTGCTTCTTTATTGTATCGTGCACTATTTGTATCATTGTTAAAAGCATGATTCACATTAGCATAGTAGTGTAAAGTAAACTCTTTTTGATGCTCCATAAGATTTTTTGTAAACTCCTCTATTTTTGCATTGATCCTTTTATCAAGCCCTGCATAGTGAAGCAAAAGTGGGACTTTTACTTTTTGAGTCTCTTTTAATCCTAACTGCATCCCATAGTACGATACGCTTGATTTAAGAAGATCACAGTGAACGGCTAACTTATTGGCCCAGCCACCTCCCCAACAAAATCCAATACACCCTACGCTACCATTTGAAAAAGGTTTTTTAACCATCTTATTCACACTTGAACGATAAATATCCATAGTATCTACTCTGTCACTATTTTTAATCATCTGCTTTGCTTTATCTTCATCTTCTGGGGTTCCCCCTTGAAAGCTTAAAGCATCTGGAGCATACGCCAAAAATCCCTCTTTTGCTAAACGCCGTACAATATCTTTAATATGAGGATTGAGACCCCTATTTTCATGACATACGACAACTGTTGGAAATGGTCCATCCCCTTTTGGTTTAGCTTGGTAATAGTGTACTTGGTTTTTAAAAAAGTTATATTGCTCCATAGAGGTCTCTATAGTATCATCATCTGGATCAATAATCGCAGCTTGTGCATAATTGTTTTGCAAAAATGGCAAAAGTGCAACAGCTGCTGCACTTCCACCCACAAGCTTCCCT
>JAGYNS010000181.1 GCA_018399655.1 Campylobacterales bacterium | reverse complement strand
TTATTTTTAAACTTTTTTGATATAATTGAACAATAATTTTTAAAAGGATCTGCGATGGATATCGTAACAGATAGTTACAGTAACATTTCAATGGCACAACTTCAAGCAAAACTTGCCCAAAAATTTGCAGAACTTGAAAAAGTTGAGCAAAAAGATGCTATAGATAAAGTTTCCAACAAAGATTATATTGAGCAAACAAATGATCCTACAAACCCTCAAAACTATGATGAACAGGACTTTCAAAGAGTTTTAGAAAAGTTTAAAAGGGTAGATTCCCAAATACGAAGCCATGAACAAATTCATGCAACAATAGGTGCAACCACTACCCCTATTTCGTACAACTATCAGCAAGGACCTGATGGAAAAATGTATGCAGTTGGTGGAAGTGTACGGTTTGACACCTCCATTCCAGATGATCCAAAAGCGGCTGCATTTAAGCTTGACCAGATTCAAAAAGCTGCCTCTGCTCCAGTTGATCCAAGTGGTGCAGATAACACTATTGCATCTCAATCAAATCTCAATAAAGTACTTTTGCAACTCCAAGAGGAAAAAAATGCAAACCAATAGCAACTTAGATACTGTATGACAATTATCACTCAAGCTAGATCACTACAAGAAAATTTAAAAAAAAACCATAAAAACTCCTCTGTAGGGTTTGTTCCTACTATGGGAGCTTTGCATGCTGGTCACAAATCACTTATAGAGCTTTCAAAAAAAGAAAATGAGATCACGGTAGTATCTATTTTTATAAATCCTACACAGTTTTTAGCGGGAGAGGATTTTGACAAGTACCCACAAAAATTTGAGTCTGATAAAAAAATATGTGAATTGTGCAAGGTAGACTATCTTTTTTATCCCCAAATTGATACTATCTATACAAAAGATGAAGTGCTAATAAAGGCACCTTCTTACAAAGGTTTTATCCTTGAGGGGGAAAATCGCCCTGGGCACTTTGATGGGATGCTTCAAATTGTCTTAAAACTGTTTAATATCGTACACCCTACAAATGCCTATTTTGGGAAAAAAGATGCTCAGCAACTCATTCTTATAAAACAGATGGTAAAGAATCTTTTTTTAGATATCAATATCGTTGAATGTGATATTATAAGAGAGGCAAATGGATTGGCTCTAAGTAGTCGTAATAGCTACTTATCTTCCATAGAGTATACCCAAGCTTTAGCTATCTCCCGATCATTAGAGCGTGCGGCAAAAGCAATTGCCAATGGACAAAGAGATGCTTTAGCAATTCAAGCTTTAATAAAAGATATTTTAACCGAAGCAGAAATTTCAAATATTGAGTATATTCAAGTTGTCAATAGAGATTTTGAGCCACTCACAACTATAGAATTAAAAAATACTATTTTACTTATTGCAGTTAAAATAGGAACCACTCGACTTATAGATAATTTTTGGCTTTAATTTATTCATTAGTATTTTCAAGCTAAAATCTTCTTTAAAGGATTTGTAATGAGATATATAGTTTTTATATTTTTATTTTGTACTAGTTTTATGTTTGCACAGGAGCGTAGTGTTGATTGTATCTTGCTTGAGGATGAAAACTCAATAATTTGTAAATATATTACCCCTCATGGTGATGAGCCAAAAGATATCACTGTTCAGTGGATCGACCCAAACAATGAAATTTCAAGACAAAGAAGAATGACTATACCCGCTTTTCATCGATCTATTTATGATTATCGATACCTTCAAGGTCGACTCAAAGGGATTTGGACTTTTAAGGTTATTGATAAAGATGAAGAGTTTACCACAACTTTTAGTGTTGAGTAGCATCTAATTTTATATGGATAACATATCTTCAAAAGTAGCCATTATAGGAGCTGGTGCTTCTGGGCTTTTAGCAGCTACTTATCTTTCAAGAAAAAATATTCCTGTAACCATATTTGAAAAAAATAGTAAAATTGGAAGAAAGCTTTTAGCTACAGGTAATGGAAAATGTAATATTACAAACTATTCTATCTCTATTTTTAATTATCACTCATCTTCCCCTTTGCACCAGTTTGAGCATTGTTTAGAAAGTTTTAATTTTGCAAAGTGTGAAAAATTTTTTAGCTCCATAGGGATCCCTTTTATCCAAAATGAAAAAAACAGAGTCTATCCTCTTTCTTTAAGTGCTATGAGTGTTGCTGATGCATTTGGATTTGAACTAGAACAAAATAGTGTCACCCTTAATCTTAATCATACAGTACAAAGCATTACTTATGACAGCCATTCAAATCTTTTTTCTATTGACCAACATGGATCTTTTGAGTATGTAATTGTAGCTACGGGAAGTGGTGCTATGAAAAGATTAGGTTCTAGCTTTAGTGGCTATGATTTTGCAAAACAGTTTGGTCATAGTATTGTTGAGCCATTTCCATCTCTTGTACAACTTGAGTGTTCAAATAGCTATTTAGAGACCGTAAAAGGGGTTAAAGTAACCGCAAAAATAAATAATACCACAGGAGATGTGCTTTTTACAAAATATGGGCTCTCAGGATCAGCTATACTAGATATTAGCAGGGATATCTCTTATCGATTGCAGTTTGAAAAGAAAGTAAATATAACCCTTGATCTGTTTCCTCAATACTCCAAAGAGAAACTATTACAAATTTTGAAAAAAAGGCAACAGCAACTTTCAAAAAGAGATATCTTTTTTTGGCTTGATGGGCTTTTACATAAAAAGCTTAGCTCTTATATTATCCTCTCTTTAAAACTTGATGCAAAAATCTCATATGCAGAGGATCTTTCTATAAAACAGCTAAGATCTATTGTTTTTACCCTAAAATCTCTTCCATTTACCGTTATAAACACCCATGGGTTTGAGCACTGTGAGGTGTGTGCTGGGGGAGTAAATATCACAGAAGTTGATCCAAAAACTATGGAATCCCAAAATCAGAAAAACCTTTATTTTACAGGGGAGGTTTTGGATATAGATGGGGACTGTGGAGGATACAATCTTCACTTTGCATGGGCTAGTGGATATGTTGTTGCACAATCTATTATGCAAAATCTGAAAAAATAAGGAAAAGAAGAGAAACCTTTTAGGTTCCTCTTTTTTGTTGCTCTAATAAAATCTCTTTTATCTGGGCTATCTCATCTCTTAACTTTTCAACTTCAAGTTTTGTATGATCTTCACTAGTGTGTATCTCATCAATAATATGGGTTT
>JAGYNS010000180.1 GCA_018399655.1 Campylobacterales bacterium | reverse complement strand
GAGGTTCTACTCTTTTAGGAGTTTGATATTTTGGGGTCTCATCAATTTTGACTGAGTTATTCACTGTCTGTACACTATTACTACATCCAGAAAACACTAAACTAAAAGTGATTATAGACGCTGCAAATATTATAAGATTACGCTTCATATCTATTCTCTACAATCACTGCTAAGTCTATAGCTATTTTGATATCTCTATCGCTGTTTTTTATCAAAGCATTGGCTCCATATCGTATAAGTAAAGGTTCTATTTGGGTACTATAGTCACAAATAAGCAGAAGTCTTTCTCCAACTATTTGGATAGACTGGATATGTTTTTGGTCTAAAAGCTCTACAATCACTTTTGCCTCTTCAAATATAAGGTTTTCAAATTGTATCGATTTGGCGGTAAGTTTTTGTGCAACTTTTTCTTTATGCTCTAATTGAGCAGAGAGATGAAAATTCTCCTCTTGAAGTTTTGTACTCATATGGTTATAGTATAAAAAAAACATAAGAAATAAAGATATAGCAGAGAGAGATTTTACTGCTAATCTTTTATTATTTCTATTTTTTACAAGTATGATCATAGATAGAGTCCTTTTTAGCCTATTTTATAACAAATGATGTGAAGTATAGATCAATGATAGGGTTTCTTGGTCTATCTGTATCTCCTTCAGGGATGGAGTCGTTGATGATATTGTTGATCTCATCTATCATCTCCTCTTTTAACATTGCTTTTCCACCAACAGTAAGAAGCTCTTCGCTCGTTCTTGCACTCACTTGTCGTATAACAGAATCAACAATTTCAGCTTTTGTTTCATCAAGTACTGCTTCAATTTTTGATTCAGTGGTTTTAAGGGTAAATGAAAGCTTCATAAGCTTTGCTCTCCCTTTTGCATCGGTGATATTAAGAACAAGGCTGTCTACATCCCCTTTATAGGTGTCTCCAGTGTGCTCTTGAGGGTTGGCTTGTTCTTGTTGTGATGTTTGATTTGTTTGGGCTGGTTGATTGTCAAATACACCTTTTGAATACATAAAATATCCAAGTCCACCAACCGCAGCCAATAAAACAACTATAAGGACAATTAATACTATAAGCATCCCTTTCCCACCACCGCTACTTTTTACATTTTCATTTGTCTCTTCTGCCATTACTGCTCTCCTTCATCTTCTTGATCTTTGAGTATTCTCATCTTTTGCATAAGCAATGTTGATGTTTGAGTATCAAGTTTTTTCATTATTTTCATCACTCTATCATTTTTCATCCGTATCATTATATCAAACACTTCATCAATTTCTCCACTATTTATCATCTCATTAAAAATATCTACAACAACACCTAGTTTCATCTTATCGTACATATCCATAGCTTTAGAAGATATCTCTCTTCGTATCTCTTGAAGAGTTTTTTCATTTTCCTCTTTTAATTGAGCTATTTGCTCTTCAGATTTTTTGATCGCTTGGTGGATTTTTTCAAGCTCCGCTTTATTTTTTTGGTATTCTAGCTCTTTTGTTTCATAGAACTCATTAAGCTCATCTTTTACATTAAGAAGCTCTTGCTTCTCTTTATAAAACATACTTTGGGTTTCATTCCCAAGGATAAAAGGGATATGTATAAATAGAAAGAAAAATATTACACTAAATCTCATTTTTCCCATGCCTACTTTCTTGTATAAATTTGGATTGCATATACTCTGCTGATACTTGCTCTTCAAGTTTATGAATCTCTTTTTTTCTTTTTTTCTTTTCCTCTTGTATAATATACAAAAACTGTTCACTTTGTTTATTGAGATCTATAATGATCATATTGTAGTGTTCTATTTGCTTTAGATAGTGCATTTTTTGTTCACCTAGCTTTACCATATGGTCTTTAAGTGTTTGTTTATGGATCTCTAAAACACGAAAATCTGAAATTGAACCCATCGATTTAACACTTGCATTGTTTAATGTTTCAACCGTTTCTTGAAGCTCTTTGTCTATAAGTTCTACTTTATTTAAAATTTGTTGCTTTTGAAGTACTTGCTGGTTGATCTGCTTTTGCTTTAATTGGAATAGTTTATCTATCATTTTTTACTCTTGTCCAAAAACTCTAATAAGTTCCCAAAGCTCTAAAGTATATTGCTCCATATGATCTCCAATCCATGGCAAAGTGATAAGGATAAAAATAGATACCACAATAACTTTAGGAACAAATGCCAATGATGCATCACTAATTTGAGTAACCGCTTGAAATATACTAATAATAAGTCCAATAATCAAACTTACAATAAGAGATGGAAGCCCTAGTATAAGGATAATTTTTACGGTTTGTTGAGCTATTGCTAAAAGATCCATTTTACTCTTTTATCTTAATAGTGATCTCTAAAGTTTTATTTTGAAGTAGCTGTGTTAAAAGGGTACTAATATCGGAGCTACTTACCTCTAAGTTTGTAGTGGAAGGAGTTTGGGTCTCTGGGATCTCTTGCACGGGTTCCTCTACACTACTTTCATTATCTTCTTTATTTTCATCTTCATCTATAGCTTCATTGGTTTGAGCCTCTAAAGAGGACTCATCTGTGTAATCTTCAATAAGAATCTCATCATCTTTTTTTTCAGACTTTTCCCCTAATGCATCAAGGACATCCTGTTCTGCTAGATCATCAATTTGTGAAAGTTCTTCATCAGCCATGGCTTATTCCTTCTTGTTTAGTCAGTTAAAGAGCTTCGTTTCAAAGCTTCTAAAGTATCATCTTCTAACATTTGATCTATATACATGATCTCATGAGGTTTTGGTTTGCTATTTTCGATAGCTTCAAGCCTTTTTTCTATATAGATAAGAAGATCCTCATAGGTGCGAATGCTAATATCCCCAACACCATGATGGTCTAGAAAGTTTTTTTTGATCCCATCTTTTGGCTTTAAAAATTTAAATATTTTCGTCCAAATATCATCTTGAAGAACTTTATTTTGATCAATAATAAATATTTCTGAAGGATCTTTTTCAATAAGATCTTCTAGATCATAATGGTACTCTATATCTTCTATCTTACCATCTTCAAGCTTGAATCGCACATTACTACGATCTAAAATTTTATGAATATTTTTCTTAAAAGCAGTGTCACCATAAATATAGATATTCAAATTTTAAACCTTCATTTTGATTTATTTAACTCATTATATATAAATTTTATTAAATTTTAGATAAACTAACTGCAATTTTATATGAAATTTC
>JAGYNS010000018.1 GCA_018399655.1 Campylobacterales bacterium | reverse complement strand
ATTCTTCAAAGATCTCAATACTCACTACAAGAAAATATTCAAAAAATTCGATCTGGAAAATTGAGTCAAGAGGAGTTTTTAGCCAACAATCTTACGAAAAGCTTAGGAGCTATTTTGCTTATAATTCCAGGGTTTTTTACCGATATTTTGGGTATACTTTTACAATTTGGTATCCTTTTAGGACTTTTTGGGTTTTTATTTCAAACAAAAAGAACCCATACACACCACTCACATACTACATATAACACAAAGGAGCAAAACAATGAAATTATCGATGTTGAAGTTATTGAGCATAATAGCTCTACTAAGTAGTTCTTTACTAGCAAATGAGCAAATAGAACAAACTCTCATTAAAATTGCAAAACAAAAAATCAACCAGCAACTCTCAAGGGTAGGTGGGGAACTTCATGATGCGTCAATTGTCCTTAAAAAAGATCTTCAAAAAGATGGATGGGTAGGATATACTATTGAACTAAATATTACCCACAAAGGGCAAAAGCACTCTATCAAAGATACTCTTTTTTCTAATGGAGAGCTTATCAGTATGGATCTGATCGATACCAAAACAAAAGTGGCATACAAAAACTTAATGTATCCAACCCTTGGCAAAGAGTTTTTTGATGAAAAACACCTCATAGCAGGAAACCCTGATGCAAAAAACACTTTGGTAGTTTTTAGTGATCCATTGTGTCCAATTTGTATCGATGAGATGCCATATATTATGAAAAAAATTATCGACAATCCAAAAAATGTCAAACTTTATTACTACCATCTTCCACTTACAATGCATCCAACTGCTACAACTTTGGCAAAAGCTTCTATTCTAGCAAAAGAGCAAGGGATAAAAAATGTGGACTTTCAAGTATATAAAACCAATTTTCCTGCGAAATATAACTTCTCTTATGGGGAAAAGGATCACCAAAAAGTTTTAAACTTTTTTAATCAAGAGTTTGGAACAAATATCACAATGAAACAGATCAACGATCCACGACTTGATGAGATATTAAAATATGATGAGATGATGTCAGAAAAAGCATTTGTAAATGGAACACCCACTGTGTTTTTTAATGGCGAGTATGATATGAGACGATCAAAGTTTGAAAAACATTTATAAATAGAAAAATAGGAGAGATATTGGAAAAAATAGTAATAGCAACAAGAGCCAGTGATCTTGCCCTTTGGCAAGCGTATTATGTAAAAGATCTTTTAGAAACAAACTATCCCAAAATGGAAGTGGTTATTAATAAAATAGTTAGCAATGGAGACAAAGTTCTTGATAAACCTTTAGCATTGATTGGAGGGAAAGGTCATTTTACCAAAGAGCTTGAGGATGAGATGCTAGCAGGTCATGCCCACTTGGCAGTTCATAGCTTAAAAGATGTTCCTACATTTACCCCTGATGGACTTGAACTAGTTGCCATTACCAAAAGGGAAGATCAAAGTGATGTGTTTTTATCTCACAAGTATAAAACACTAGATGATCTTCCAAAAGGTGCGGTTATAGGGACAACAAGCTTGCGAAGACGGATGCAAGTACTCAAGCGAAGACCTGATCTTAAGGTAAAAGACTTGCGAGGAAATGTCAATACAAGACTTCGAAAATTAGCCAATGGGGAGTATGATGCAATTGTTTTAGCATGGATAGGTTTATATAGGCTAGATCTTTTAAAAGATATCCCTTATACACAAAAGCTTCCACTAGATCTTATGATACCCCCTATGGGTCAAGCAGCCCTTGGGATTGAGATACTCAAAGGTGATGAAGAGCTTAAACAAATAGCGCAATCTTTAAATGATGAGAAAAGTTACATTTGCTCTATGGCTGAGCGAGCATTTATATCAAAAGTAGGTGCGGGATGCTCTGCTCCTGTTGCGTGTAATGCAACACTTGATCCACAAAACAACCTTACACTCAAAGCGATGATTGGATTTGCAGATGGAACCAACTGTATGGAAGAGACCATGAGTGTTCCTATGGATCAATACCAACACTTAGGGGAAAGCTTAGCACAAAAGATGATAGAAAATGGTGCTTTAAAAATACTAGAAAAAGCAGAATATCTTGCATTTAAAGATAGTAGACCACAAAGGCTTTAGGATGAAAAAATTTCTTCTTTTTTTTATCACTCTTTCCATTTTGAGTAGTGATCTATTGGCTACTGGGCTGAAGGTTGCCACCTCATATAAAAATGCTATAGAACAAGGAAAAGCACAAAATAAGCATATTGTCTTTTTTGTCAAAAGTAATCATTGCCCATGGTGCGAAAAAATGGAAGAGGAAACATTTTCAGACCAAAGAGTGATCTACTTACTCAATGAGCAATATATATTTTTCTCTGTCAATATGAGTTATAAAAATGAGATAAAAAACATCCCTGCAGAGTTTATCCCTAGAGGTACCCCTACTACTTTTATTATAGATCCACATACCCAAGAGCTTTTATACACCATGAGAGGATATAAATCAGCACAAAATGTACTTTTTCGACTCTCTAAATAAAAACTAGTAAGTTATTTTACTTAAGTACAAGCCATGAGCATCTGCTAATTGGCTTGAGACTTTTTCTTTTGCTTGTAGCTGTAAAAGTAATTGCTCTTTTGTAAACACCCCTTGGGAAACCTTCATAATAAAATCAACCATCATCCGTATTTGACTTCTTAAAAAAGAGTTGCCACAAAAACGCAATATAAAATACCCTTTGTATTGGTAAAGATCAATTTTATAAATTGTTCGAATAGTACTTTTTGGTTCACTTCCTGTTTTACTAAAATATGCAAAATCGTGTGTCCCACAAAACAGTTTTGATATAGACTCAATTTGATCTATATCTATATGGGGAAAACTACTTATAAAACGGCTTTGAAAGGGATTGAGTTTTTTATTGGTAAAAATATATCGATACTCTCTTCTTTTTGCACTAAATCGAGCATGGAACTTTTCATCTACACTCTTAATTCGACGAATTAAAATAGTCTGAGGAAGAAGATTTTGCAGATGGATATGAAGCTTTTGTGTATCGTTCCAAAAAGAGGGAATTTGTAAACTCACCACTTGCTTAAATGCATGAACCCCCTTATCGGTTCTTCCACTTAGTTCCATTTTATCTGTAATATTGAGTTTCGCTAAAGCTTCTTGTAAAGCACCTTGAACTGTTTTTTCATAAGGTTGTATTTGCGAGCCTTGAAAATCACTCCCATCATAACAAAGAGTTATTTTAACTTTCACTAATACGCCTGTTTAATATTTTTATGGTATAAAATATATCCTAAAACCAACCACGCAATTGGAAAATAGATCAATACTTGCAGTTCAAACTCTTTGGATAAATTTTGAGATAATACTATAAATACAACTGTTGCAACGGTACTTATTAATACACTACGATTTTTTTCATATCGAGGATTGTAATAACCAGCATACAAGTTATAAAAAACTGAAAGTAAAGGAAACAATGAACCTAAAATATAAAATACAAGCTTATCCTTTTCTATAGTCCAGTACTGTATCAAGTCATTCAGATTGTTTAGTGCACTCATCTGTTGTAGCTCATTGTGTAAAACCATCTTTTCAAAATCTACTTGTCGCAGCTCTTGATCTATCTCAAAAAGTTTTCCTTTTTGTAAATTGAGATTTATACTTCCTGAAATATTATGTACATCTGCTGTATTTGCAAGAATAAAATAGACTTTTCCATTTGGTTCTTGCCGAAATAAAACAATATCTTCATAGATATCATTTTGTTTTTTATTTACATAGATAAGCCAATTTGCAAACTCTTGTCCATATTCACTAGGTTGGATGTTAAATTGTGCTTCCACTTGTTTATTTGCTTTAAATTTAATCTGCATAAAATCTGCTTTTGGAACTAAAAAAACGGAGATAAGCAAAAGCAACGCTGTGACACTTATCAAAAAAGGGAAAAATATTTTTAATATCTTCAATGGGTTTTGCCCAAAGCTTGTAAGTACTATAAGCTCATATTCACCTGATAACTTTGAAAGAGTCAATGAGATACTGATAAAAATAGTAATAGGCAGCGTATAAAATAATATTGTAGGGATATTGTAACTAAAAAGCTCCATTAACTCTAAAAAGTTAAGCTGTATCACCGATGTAAAAGAGGCTAATTTTACCAAGAAAACAATTGATGTAATTAAAAACAATGTAAGAAAGATTGGGAAAAATATTTGGGAAAATGTTTGTAAAAAATATCTTTTTAAAATCATCGACTACACACCACCAAAGCGTCTTTGCCTTTTTCCAAAATCAGAAATTATATCATCAAGCTCATTTGGATGAAACTCAGGCCAGTAAGTGTTTGTAAAAAACATCTCAGCGTATGCACTTTGCCATAAAAGAAAATTGGATATACGCACCTCACCACTAGTTCGAATCAAAAGATCAACATCAGGTATCCCTGCTGTGTCAAGATTTGCTTCAATATTCTCTTGAGTGATCTGCTTATTTGTAGCAATCACTTTATTCACTGCTCGTGTGATCTCATCTCGGCTGCCATAATTTAGAGCAAGGATTTGTGTCATAGCAGTACACGCAGTTGTTTGGGTCTGTACTTCGTTTATAATTTTTTGTAAAGAGAGGGAAAACTTTGAAAGATCTCCAATCGCTTTAAAACGAATATTATTTTTTAAATATATCTCTTTTTCATTTTGTAGATATCTCTCTAAAAGCTTCATTAAAAATTCCACTTCGAGTTTTGGTCTATTCCAATTTTCTGTACTAAAAGCATAAAGAGTCAAATAGTCTATTCCTATCTTTGCACAGTGCTCAGTAATATCTCTTACAACTTTTGCTCCTTGTTCGTGTCCAGCAGTTCTTTTAAGACCTCGCTCTTTTGCCCAACGACCATTCCCATCCATAATAATTGCGATATGTTCTGGAAGTGTTTGGCTAATCATTAAACTCTTCTTTTAATCTATCCACTAGCTGTAAGCTTTGCTCTAGCTTGGAAGATCTTTCAAGTTGAAATTCACTCTTTTTTAGCAAAAGAGTGATTTGGTTTGTATCACTTCCAAATTGGTTGGTCTGATCTAAAATATTTAAGCACACCCCATCAAGAGATTTATTTTCTAACATCTTTGTGGCATTCTCTTTTGCACTTTTAAGATCAAGTTCTGCTTTAAATCCTATAGTGTAGACCCCATCTTTATCAATATTTTCCAAAATATCGGTATTTTTCTTTAAAGGCAAACTCCACTCATCGCCTATATCCTCTTTTTTCATTTTTCCATTTTGTGGAAACTTTGGGGTGTAGTCACTCACAGCCGCTACTGCAAAAAAGAAAGGCTTTTTTTGAATAAGTTTCATCTGTGAATTATCCATAAGCGTGGCATCACTCATTTTCCCTTTTTTTGCTACTCTTATAGCGTCATTACAATACTGCAACATCTCAGCTGAGCTTTGCACTTTTATGGTATAAATTGATTTTGAAGTCTCTAATTCACTTGAAGTGATCAAACAAACATCCGCCCCACGATAGGTCAAAGCCTTGGCTAAACTAAGTGCCATCTTTCCACTACTAAAGTTGCTAATGTATCGTACATCATCTATTTTTTCAATAGTTCCTCCACCATTTATGACCACTTTTCTATCGCTCCAAAAATCATCTTTTAAAAGCTCTTTGGCTGTAAGATCAAAAATATCTTCAACTAAGGCCATCGCTCCATCTCCAATATCTTTACACGCTAACTCTTTCGTAGTGGTATCTATTATTTTAAAATTACAAAGCTTTAGCATCTTTAAACTAGCTTTTGTTAAAGGGTTTTGCATCATATTCGTATTGGCTGCAGGTGCTAGAAGTTTTACTTTTGGATACGCTAATGCAGTTTGGGTTACTATATTATCCGCTATTCCATTGCTTAGTTTATTGATGGTATTAGCTGTAGTTGGAGCTAGTACAAATATATCTGCCCATTTTCCTATAGCTATATGATTGTTAGGTGTATTAGTTGACCAATCTTCACTACTATCATCTAATACTTTATTTTGAGAAATCGTTTCAAAAGTAAGCGCACGGATAAACTTTTTTGCTCCATTTGTCATAATAACGCGTACATTAGCCCCCTCTTTTATATACAATCGAATAAGCTCCAATGACTTATAAATAGCGATACTTCCAGTGACCCCTATTAGTATATTTTTATTTTCTAATAATCTCATCTTATTTTCCATTTGTGCTTTGAACTTTACTTGAGAAAAACTTATAGAAAAATCCCTTAATAGATTTTTGCTTTGTTCTACTAATTGCAAGATCCCCTTTTTGTATATCACTTGTAATGGTACTTCCTGCTGCGATCATTACATCATCTTCTATTTTTATTGGAGCGACAAGTTGCGTATCACTTCCTATAAATACATTTTTCCCTATAATTGTTTTATATTTATTTTTCCCATCATAGTTACAAGTGATCGTTCCAGCTCCTATATTTGTCCCTTCATCTATAGTGCTATCCCCTAAATAGCTCAAGTGTCCAGCTTTTACCCCTGTAAGGGTTGATTTTTTAACTTCTACGAAGTTGCCAAGATGGGTATCTTTTAGGATGCTCATTGGACGAACTCTTGCCATTGGTCCTATATCACTGTTTTGTAAGATACTATCTTCAACTACACTATTTGTTTTGATATGAGAGTTTATAATCTTTGTATTTCCTAAAAGTGTCACTCCATTTTCCAAAATAGACTCCCCTTCTATAGAAACACCCTCTTCAATAAAGATAGTGTGTGGCAATCGCATAATTACCCCATCTTTCATAAACTGCTCTTTTAATCGATCTTGGTGGATAATCTCAGCGTTTGCTAAATCAAATTTTGAATTGACCCCTTTAAAGTTCTCCTCTTTTACCACAACTGGTCGAACTCTTTTCCCATCTTTTACAGCTAACTCTATAAGATCTGTGATATAGTACTCTTTACTTGCATTTTCATTGCTAAGCTGTGGAAGATTTTGTATCAAAAACTCTGTCTCAAAACAATAAACCCCTGCATTGGCGGTGTTGATATCAAGCTCATAGGAGCTACAATCTTTTTGCTCTACTATTTTAATCACTTGCTCTTTATCAATCAGCACTCTTCCATATCCATCAGCATTTGCTAACTGTAAAACTGACATGGTCAACTTCTCATCTTTATTTTCTAACTCATTTAAGTTTGTGAGTTTTAAGAGTTCATCTGCTTGTACAAGTGGCATATCTCCATTAAGGACAAGAACCTTTTCATACTTTGGAGATATCCCCATAACTGCCCCACCCGTTCCTGGATAATTTTCATGATCTTGTATATGGTACGATATATCGGTAAAGTATTTTTCCATACTCTTTTGTACAAGATCTGCTTGGTGGTATAAAACCACATGGATATCATCACTTAATTTTTTTGCTTCTTTGATAGAATAGTACAGCATCTCGCGACCTGAAATTGTATGAAGAACTTTTGGGGTGGTTGATTTCATCCGTGTCCCAGCCCCAGCTGCTAGTATTATTATAGAAAGATCATTTTGTATCATTTTTTGCTCTTTTAATATATTTAGTGTAATAGATATGGCGATTATATCTAAAATATGTTTAATAAGATTTTGGACCTCTTTTTGGTCTCGTTCTTCTTTTTTTGGGTTCAATATCTTGAGAAACTTTTCGTGACCGTCTTGGAAATTGCTTATTTTGCATTGGTCGTTGTAGTGACTTATTTGATTTTAAAGAGTTTTCACAAAAGCTATTGAGCTGTACCCTTGCTACTTCCGCTTTTTGTGCATCTAAAAAAAGATCTGGAAACTTAAACGAGAGCCAAAGATATAAAGATATCTTTTTCACCTCATCCTCTGCTTGTAAAAGCTCTTGCTGTGTTTTTGCAATACCATGAGTTTTGGTTAGGAGTTTAAACTTCATCTTTTTATTTTTCAATACCGCTTCCACATATCGCAAATAAGCACTTTTCAATAAAGGTGATCGTGTATTTATAGGAGCTGATGCTAATTGATATTTATCTGCTAAACTTAACATCTGCTTTGTATCCAACATACTTGCAAGCTCAATCATCGTTTTAATATTTGTTGCTATAAAAGGTCCACTATATTTCATATGTTTTGAAAAATACTGTAAGATTTTACTTAAGCTTTTGGTATTTAAAAATGTACTAAGCTCTTCTACTTGTGATTGGGTTGCTTTTACACGAAGTGGTGGTTTAATGGTGGGCATAGGGCTATAAAACATCTTTTCAATATGCTCTAAAACTGATTTTGAAGTGGCTCCTATATGTCCTGTTTCGTGATGTCCATACCGTCCAGCTCGACCTGCTATTTGGATCACTTCATTGGGGATCAGTTTTCTTTTCTCTTTCCCGTCAAACTTCCTATCAGTGGTAAATAAAAGATGTTTTATAGGAAGATTCAGTCCCATAGCAATCGCATCGGTTGCTATTAAAATATCACTTTGTCCATCACGAAATCTTTTTGCTTCCTCTCTTCGTACTTCAGGGGAGAGGTTTCCATATAAAACAGAAACTTTATGAAAACGGCTTAGTTTACTTTTGAGTTTCAATACATCATTTCTACTAAAAGCTATAAGTGCTGTTGCTTTTTGGATATCTCTTAATTGTGTAGCTGTTGTATTGACTTGAAGTGGATTCTTTCTTTTAAACTTTACCACTTCAAGCTCTTCCCCTAAATAAGTAGTGATCTTTTTGACTATATCAAGGGCATTGACACTCCCTGTCATGATCACTTTTTGTGCAGGGGCTCCTAAAATAGCATTTACCCATGCCCAGCCTCTATCTTCATCATCAAGCATCTGCATCTCATCAATAACACACACATCCACTTCCATATTAAAATTGAGCATCTCAATGGTTGAACAGATATGGGAAGAATCCTCATCAAATATCTCCTCCTCCCCTGTGACTAAAGAGGAGTTCACCCCTTGCTCTTTTAGATACTCATAATTTTCAAGTGCCAAAAGTCGTAAAGGTGCCAAATAAATAGCACTATCAGCTTGTTTCATCTCCTGCATCGCTTTGTAGGTTTTTCCACTATTTGTAGGTCCTACAAAAAAGTAAAGCTTTCTTTGAAGCTCCCTTGCAAGTGGATAGAGTGATTTGAGATCACAATCGAGGAGTTGATTGAGTTGTTCTTGAAATGATAAGTTCAAATGAGATAACCTTAAATTTGTTTTTTGATATAATACCAAAAATTGACTAAGGATAGAGATGGATTGTAACTATTTTGGAATATGTGGAAGCTGTACACTTGGTGGAAAAACCTATGAAGAGCAACTAAACTTAAAAATAGAAAATGAAAAAAAGCGTTTTTTACCACTTTGGGATAAAGAGTTTGATATCATTCAAAGTGAAGATGGGGGCTTTCGCAATCGTGCTGAATTTCGTATCTGGCGTATTTTTAACGAAGATGGTTCAGTCACATTTTCATTTGCGATGAATGATAAGGAGAAAAAACCATTTGCTATAAACTCCTGCAGTATTGTTGCAACCCCTATTGCCATACTTATGCCAAAACTTCTTGATCACATTCAAAACAGCGAAATACTCAATCACAAACTTTTCTCTTGTGAGTTTTTAAGCTCAACCATTGGTGATATATTAGTGACACTAATTTACCATAAAAAACTTGATGAGACTTGGTCAAATGAAGCAAAAAAATTAGAACAAAAACTCAATATTAAAATTATAGGAAGAAGTAGAAAACAAAAAGTTATCATAAGTGAAGATTTTATTGATGAACAATTAACCGTTCTTAATGCAACATTCAAAATTCAATACAAAGAGGGGGGATTTACCCAGCCAAACCAAAAAGTAAATGAAAAGATGATAGAGTGGGCGATACAAAACAGCTCCCATAATAGTGACCTTTGTGAACTATATTGTGGAGGGGGAAATTTTACCATTCCATTTTCAAACTATTTTGAAAAAGTTTTAGCCACAGAGATTAGTAAAACCTCCATAAGATCCGCAAAGCAAAATTGTGAACTCAATGATATAAAAAATATCAAATTTATTAGAATGTCTAGTGAAGAGTTTGTAGAAGCTAAAGAGGGAAAAAGAGAATTTAAGCGATTAAATGAAGCAGATGTCAATTTGAAAGATTATCACTTTTCAACAATCTTTGTAGACCCTCCAAGGGCTGGCTTAGATGAAACCACAAGAAACTTAAGCTCCAATTTTGACCAAATCATCTATATCTCTTGTAACCCTGAAACATTATTAAGAGATTTAGAAATATTATGTCATACTCATAGTATTAAAAGATTTGCACTCTTTGACCAGTTTGCATTTTCAAAACATATAGAGTGTGGGGTTGTTTTAAAATTAAGACCATTTGAACACCTTTTCTAATATATTATTAAATCAAACAATATAATAGCTTTGTAAGTCAAATGGTATTGAAAAATTATTTTAATAAAAACTTGATTGGAAAATATGAAAGCTATAGTTGCACTAGAAGAGTTAATAAAGCAAGATGAGACCCATTATAAAACGGCTAAAAAACAATTAGCAGATCATGAAGCTGGAACCAACAGATTCCCCATATGGTCAAAGCGACCGCTGAAACTTCACTAGAAGAAGCCTCTATCCGTCTTGAGAAAAAATAAAGCAAACTTCAAGAACTTCTTAAGCTAGATATTAAAGAGCTTGAGAAAGAGGAACGACTCCGAGAAGGTTTTAATGAAAAACTATTTCATTATCAAAAAACCAGAATCAAACGCTCTATCAATAGAACCAATGACCAAAACCAGTAGCGATGTTGGACATCGATGAACTCCTGAGGGGATTGGTTTTGAAGATGATATCCTTTTGCAATCGCAGAACAATCAATCAAACTACAACTCTCACGTGCTGAGGCTGCATCAAATGCCTGTAAAGAGATACGAGAGGATTTTCAAGACCTTTTGTATCTAACCTCAAAGAGGAGGATATCCAAAGCTTAGAGATACTCAATGACCAAATAGCAGTTGTGGTATTACATTTTTTCTGTCCTTTGTTTCTAACATCAACGAAAACTTACAAAAGAGTGATGAAAACCTGAATTTCCTGGTTTTCCAAAATTTGAAGATTGGTGGATAGCTGAGTTGTGTACCAACCATCAGGCTTATTTTTGGGACTATACAAGTGGGAAAAGGAGATCGTCTCTAAGACTTTGTATCACCAATGACCAAAACAGGTTTGGGAAACACAGCTAACTGGATATCTATCAAAAGATATATCCATTCAAAAGGGGAGACTTGGTTTTGAGTATAACTATGCTTTTGATAATTTTATACGGTCATATTGTGGACTTGAAGAGGAGTTAGCAACCACTAGTTTGGAATCGATGGAGAAAATCATCACCACCCCTCACAGCCAAAGAGGATTTTTCAAAATTTGTTAATAAAGAGAGACATCAAATCATCAAACCCCCTTATACAAAATTTAAGCGTTCAAAACTTCAATACAAAGATATTAAAGGGAAAGTGAACTCATAGATGAATGCAATTATCGCTGTACAAGAACTTATCAAACAAAATGAACAGCGAATACAAATACCCAACAACAACTCAATGAACATAATTTGGGGTAAAATAGATTGTCCTGTTATTCTGCCTTTACAGAAAATGGACTAGGAAAAATCCCAAGAGGTTCTTGAAAAATCAATATATCCTTAGTGAGCTTTTAGAAACTGGGATATTCAAGAGCTAACCAAAAGAGGAGCGGGATCAAAGAAGCTATAATGGAGAAAAATTACACACAAATACCAAAAGTACGCCTCAAAAGAGATACTACTAGAGATAATGATCAAAACGAAGCGATGATGATAGTAGATGTTCCAGATGATATGCTATAGAGGATGATGATATTTTTGCTATTGCCCAAACAACTATCAAAACTTGATTAAGAACCATGAGGGAGTTAGACAGATGAGTTGCAAGAGATAAAAGATTTTGAAAACTCCTTAAAATCACTTCCAAAAGAGCAGATAAAACAGACTAGGTTCAGCCACCACATCCCAATTGGCTTTTGCATCTTAGTGTTTTGATTTCAAATATTCAGGAAAATATCAAAGAGGAAGAGCTTCCCCTTTGAAGGCTGCTGCCAAAATTTGAAGATTGGTGGATACAAGAGTTGTGGTACAAACTATCAAGCCTATTTTGGACTTTATAAAATGGAAAAGTATTGTACACCTGCGATAACTTCAGATCAAAAAGAGCTTGGGAAGCGATATTTTCTAATTGGATTTTATTAAAAAAGTTTTAACAAAAGGAAACTAGGATTTGAATACAACTTTTGCATTTGATAATTTTAGTAAAATACCATACCAAACTAGAAGAGGAGCCAGAGCTAGAAAATTTAAAAATATGGAAAATATTATCAAACAAATCACCCAAAAGAGGATTTTGCTGTTTATAAAGTTCAAACACTCCATAGTCAAATCTCCCTATTTAGAATACAAACTCTAAACTCAATATAAATCCTACTGAAACAAAAAAAAGTTAACAAATTGCCATATTTTTTCCACTTCTTAATCTTTTACTATAATTCTATTATTCAATAAATTAGGATTGTAAATTATGGCAAAGAAAAATCATCACTATTTGAGTGTCAACATTGTGGAGAACAATTGTTGGCCAGGGGAATGCCCCTCTTGTATGGTGTGGTTGGGATAGTTTTCCAGAGCTTGGAAGTAGCCAACAAATAGAGGTGGTAAAAACAGATAGCAAACTCAATGAACTTCTCCAAAGCAACCCTATCACCCAAATCAAGATAGATAATATTTGCTTATTTTCCACACATAATGAGGGAGTTTGATTTAGTCCTTAGGGGGTGGTGGTTCTGGAAGTTTGACTTTTTGATTGGGAAGTCCAGGGTTGGGAAATTAACATTTTTCTTAAATAGCTGGAATTCGCAGCCAAAGATAAAAAGTTTTGAAGGGTGGGAGAACTAGGGTCAAATCACATGTTACCAGACTTGATGCCAATGAGGATAATCTTTTTTACTCTCTGTTATCCTCAGCTTATGTACAAGATGAACTATAAGATAAGATTGAAATTGCAAATTATAGATTCTAACTCAAAACACCATAGCGATAGCCAATCAGCTACTCGTGCGTTTCACATGAGAGATAACATTTGAACTGATGAGAAAGCCAAAGATGCCTGATTGCTATGTTTATCATTGGGCATATTATCAAAGATGGAAGTATTTGGGTATACTCTAGAGTATTAGGAACACAGATACTGTTTTGTACTTTGGAAGGGGAAAGTAGTCGTGAGATTCGGATGCTTCGGGGCTTTAAAAATCGTTTTGGAAGTACCAGTGAGATTGGGATTTTTGAGATGACACAAAATGGACTTGAAAGTGCCAAAGATATCAATCGAAGGTTTTTTGACTCTTCAAAAAATCAAAGTGGAAGCTGTCTCACTGTTGCTGTTGAAGGGAGCCGTGCTTTGATCCTTGAAGTTCAAGCTTTAGTAACCGAATCCACTTATCCAAATCCTAAAAGAAGTGCCACAGGATTTGATACCAATAGATTAAATATGCTTTTGGCACTCCTTGAAAAAAAACTTGATCTTCCACTCAACGCTTATGATGTTTTTATCAATATCAGTGGTGGGATCAAAGTAAAAGAGAGCTCTTGCGATCTTGCAGTGGTTGCAGCTATTATTAGTAGCTTTCGAAATCGCCCTATCTCTAAAGAGTCTGTTTTCATAGGGGAGGTAAGTCTCACAGGGGAGATAAAAGATGTGTATAGTATGGAAACAAGACTCAAAGAAGCTAGCTCTCAAGGGATAAAAAAAGCAATTATCGCTCAAAAACCCACTATCAAACTTCCACTAAAATGTTTCGAAGTAGATGAAGTGATCAAAATGCTAGAGCTTTTTTAACCCCTTTTTAGATAAAATAATCCCTATTAAAAAATTAATTTATTAAAAGAGGGTTTTTATGATAGACTATTATTATACAGATGCAGTTATGGGGGAGCGTCCAAAGTTTGAGACTCCAAATAAACAATTTTTAGAGCAATTAACTCCTGCAGGGTTTCAAGAGCTTGTAGATGCTTTTTACGATATTGTTATAGATAGTGATATTGCATACTACTTCCCTGATGACGAAGAGGAGTTAGCTCTTATTAAAAAAAGAAATGCCTCTTACTTTATGATGATATGTGGTGGCGATGAGCGATATATCTCCAAATATGGAGGAGATTTTGATCAGATCAAAACCCATGAGATGTTTTCTATCCCAAATAAAGCACGAATTGTGTGGCTAGGATGTTGGGAAGATGCTTTAAAAACAATTGAAGATAAAGTGGATCATGAGCATATACAATCATACTGGAATTGGTTAGAGGTGTTTTCAAAACATATTGTCAACTTTGAAAATGATAGAGAAACAATTGAAGACAAAGCAAAAGTAAATTAAGGAGTCAATGATGTCAAGAGATATGTGTGCAGATGTAAAAATGGAAGAGGGATATATGAGAATGAGTGTTGAGTACAACAACGACACTAGCAGAAAAAACATCCAAGAAGCGATTGCAAAAATTGAAAAAGAGTATCAACTCTATCCAAGTGTAATACGAAGAGCGATAGATGAAAAAGCAGGAAACTTCTCTATTGAATTTGGTTTTGATAGTTGTCAGCGAACCAGTGGAGAGTTTTGTGAAGCGGTTATGAAAGAGTTAGGCATAGGGAAGTGCTCAATATAGTTTTTGAAAATAATACCGATTTTGATATTGATCTAAAATTGGCTCATACTATTTGCCAAGATCTGCAAATAGCAGAGATTGAGCTTATTTTAACCAACAATGATGAGATCCATGAGATCAATTTAGCCACGAGAGGAAAAGATAGCCCAACCGATGTTTTATCTTTCCCTTATGAAAATATGCCAAATGTCCCTTTGGGCTCAATTGTGATTAGTTATGATTATATTGTCAAATATACACAACAATACCTGCATAGTTTGGAAGACGAGTTTTATCTTCTATTTATCCATGGGGTACTGCACCTTTTAGGATATGATCATGAATGTGATGATGGTGAGCACCGACAAAAAGAGGAGGAGCTTATTGAAAAATACAATCTTCCAAAAAGTTTAATCGTAAGGAACAGTTAATTTGGATATTTTAATATTTATACTCTCAATGGGGGCTTTAATTTATGGAGCCGATTTTATCATACAACAAAGTGAAAAGATAGCATTTCACTTTGATATCTCCCCTTTTGTAATTGGAGCGACCCTTATTGCATTGGGGACAAGTCTTCCTGAGATGGCTGTAAGTATGAGTGCTTCACTTAAAGGAAGTGGAGATATAGCGGTTGCCAATGTGATTGGAAGTACCATTTTTAATATCTCTTTAGTTTTAGGAGCAGTATTTCTTATTGCGAAGAAAATTGAACCCCAAAGAGACCTTTTTGCAAAAGACTCTTCATGGTCACTTTTTCCTATATTGATTTTTATCCTTATGGGACTTGATGGAGAGCTTAGTAGATTTGATGGGTTTTTATTTGTACTTCTTATGGGTGCTTATTTACTTTTTTTGATCCAAAGCAACCAAGTAGAGGAGCTTGATGAGGAGCTAGCAAAAGAGAAATTTGCCTGGGGCAAAACTTTGGGCTTACTTTTTGTAGGGTTTGTTTTTGTGATTGTAGGAGCTGATTTTGCTATTGATAGTGCTGGAAATATGGCAAGAGACTTTGGAGTAAGTGAATGGCTTATTGGACTATTTTTAGTAGCCTTAGGTACTAGTTTACCTGAGCTTGTTGTAAGTATTCAAGCAGCAAGAAACAACAATGCTGATATGGCAATAGGAGCCATTATAGGGAGCAATGTAGCAAACTTCACGATGGTTTTAGGACTTAGTAGTATCCTTAATCCTCTCAATGTAGATCTGAGCACAAACTTTTTTGATATTATGGCAGCATTAATTGTCTCTGTGATGTTAGTTTTTATCACAGCAAACAAATTGTATAATAAGAGTGCTGGTATAGTTCTTTTAACTGTACTTGCTCTTGTGATCACTAATAGTTTTTAAAGGAATAATATATGTTACACCAACAACTTTTACAACAACAACTAGCCACAGAGCAAAAACCAAAAGAGCCAGTATTTAACTCTTTACCTATGCATGTGATCTCTACACTTGATAATATGGCATTTGGGATATCACAAGAGGAGAATAAAGACTCTTTTGAAGTGAAAACAATAATGGTGGAAAATATCAATAAACTCACCCCAGCAGATGTGGAATATCTCAAAACTCAAATGGAGATACTAATTGAAAAATCGGTTCATCAAAATGAAAAAATCACAAAAGAAAATGTGGATAAAAACTTTATCAGCTTTTTGATTAGGCTTTATTATTAATTGCTATGATTATTAATCCCTTAAAAATAAAATCGGAAGCTATTTTACTTTTTTGTAGAGATATTATAGAAAACTACAAAGATCAAGAAGATACCCCTTTTGCTGTTGATCCAAAAATCAAGCAGTATGTGGATCAACAAATTGATCAATTGTATAAAGCGATCAATATCACCTGCCAACCAATCGATTATTATATTAGAAATCAAAGAGTCTCAAGAATTCAATATATCATACGATCTTATGAATTTATTGGGAAGTGTATAGAAAAAGAGCTCAAGCATAACACCCCTTTTAATCCCTCAATGCTTTGTTTTGCCCTACTTTGTTCTTGGTTTGCAGAGTTAAGTATCGCTCAAGATGATAAAGAGTTTTTATACTTTAGTCTCTATCCTTATAGTGAGTTTTATGACACTTTACTTTTAGAAACTTCTAATAGTGAATATAAATCACTCAACATCTCTATGTTACAAATTGCAGAACAAACCATAACAAAACTTCATTCGTTTAGGTTTAATAGATGATGGAGAATGATTTTTTAAACTATAGAGACCCATTAACTGGTGTTATTTTTATCCTTACTCTTGTATTTTTAGCTTCTTTTATCACCTACACACTCTCAATTTATAAAGAGAAAGTTGCTAGAAAAGAGTATCGAAAACTTCTCAAAAGATTTGAGCTAGGAAACTTAAAAGAGGAGGACTATATCCATCTTTACTCCACTTACAATCTCCCATTTGATTCTATTATTCTTTTAGCTTCTTCATTTATCCACAAAGGGAAATATGACAAAGCGATCAGTGTATATCTTACACTTTTAGAACATGTCAAAGAGCCTGTAAAAAAACAAGAGCTTTTAGAGCTTTTAGGAAGTGCCTATTTTAAAAGTGGGATGCTTCAAAGAAGTAAAGATATCTATTTAAAAATACTCAAGTTTTCCCCACGCCATAAACTTGCACTTAAAAGTTTACTTTTGATATATGAAAGTCTCAAAGAGTACCACAAAGTAGAAGATGTACTAGAGTCTTTAGAGGAGCTTGAAGAGGATACCTACAAAGAGAAAGTCTACCTTCAAGCACAGCTTATTATCAATGATCCTTTTTTAAACTATGAAAAAAAGGCTGTTGAGCTTTTAAAACAATATGAAAAAGATCAGCAGATACAAAGGCTAGTAGTTGGATACCTTACAAAGTACAATAAAACCATATTATGGGAAAATATTACCCATTTTGATGTTTTGAATATCATTGATATATTATGGTATTTAGATTTTGATGATATCGATTGGGATGCGGTGAACGCTTCTAAAAATTTAAAAGAGATCTATAGTGCGAAAGGATTTATAGCAGATATAACTCAAAGTAAAAGTTTTGAGCTTCAAACCCTTATTTCAGTGAGAAACTCCCCTATCAAATCTGATATTGACCTTAACTTTGAGTTTATCTGTACAAAATGTAAAAAAAATCATCCCGTATATGAATCACGCTGTCCCCACTGCCATACACCACTTAGTTTTAAAGTGGAACCAAAACTTGGGAAACCAACAGTTAGCTTAGCAAGTTTGGTGTAAAATGGTAAAAAAAGTAACTATATATAGCGATGGCTCTAGTTTAGGAAATCCAGGTCCTGGGGGATGGGGAACCATCTTAGAATACAATGGACACAAAAAAGAGCTAAGTGGTGGAAAACAAAATACCACAAACAACCAGATGGAACTTATTGGGGTAATAGAGGGATTAAAACTTTTAAAAGAGCCTTGCCATGTTGAGATCATTAGTGATAGTAAATATGTGGTACAAGCGATCAATGAGTGGATCAAAGGGTGGATTAAAAACAACTGGAAAACCGCTTCTAAAAAACCAGTGAAAAACTATGAGCTATGGCAAGAGTATTTAGAAGTTTCAAAACCACACACCATAAAAGCCACTTGGGTCAAAGGGCATAATGGACATGAGTATAATGAAAGATGTGATACACTTGCACGAGATTATGCAACAAAACTTAAAGGGGTAGTATGACCATTTATAAAAATAATGCTCTTTTAGAAAATAAAAATAGTGCTGGATTTATTTTAAAACCTGATAGCCCTGAGATCAAAGAGATTTTCAAGCAAATAAAAGAGATATTTTTGCGAAATGGGATAACAGTTTATTTGGAAGGGGTCGATTACCCTTTTGATCAATTGTGCCAAAAAAGTGACTTTTTAGTCACTTTAGGGGGCGATGGGACACTAATCTCTGTAGCAAGAAGAGCCTTTGCCTATCAAAAAGCAGTTATGGGGATCAATCTTGGAAGCTTGGGGTTTTTAACAGATATCATGCCAAATGAGATCAATAGCTTTTTACGAAAATTTCATGAAAATCAATATAGAATAGATCATAGAATGATGATTGAAGCTACTATTGGTGAGCAAAAAGTGGTCGCTTTTAATGATATAGTGATAAGTCGAAAAAATGTTACTGGGATGATCCATTTAAAAGCAAAAGTGAATGATTTTTTATTTAATAAGTACAATGGAGATGGGCTCATCGTCTCAACACCAACAGGCTCAACCGCTTACAATCTTTCTTGTAATGGTCCTGTTGTCTATCCATTGACTGACGCATTTATAGTCACTCCCATCTCTCCACACTCTTTGACCCAACGCCCTTTAGTATTACCAGCAGATTTTCAAATAACTCTTGAAAATATCCACCATGAAGATGCTGTTGCAATCATAGATGGACACGATACCTACGATCTAAAACCAAATGATACAATCTTTATACAAATAGCTTCTTCAAAAGCGAAGCTTATCCATAGGCTAGAGCGAAACTATTTTGAAGTTTTAAATAAAAAATTACAGTGGGGTGCAAATTGATCTCGAGATTTTATTTAGAAAATTATCTCTCCTTTGAGAAAGTGGAATTAGAGTTTGAAAAAGGTTTAGTGGTATTCACTGGACCTAGTGGTGCAGGAAAATCGGTACTTTTAAGTAGTGTTTTGACCCTTTTTGGAGCGGGTGATGCCAAAGCTTCACTTAGTGAAGTGTTACTTGAAGATTTAGCGTTTGTGGAGGAATCTTTTGGAATAGAGCCAAAAGATGATATCATCATCAAACAAAACACCTCAACAAAAACACGATACTTTTTAAACAATCAAACCATCTCTAAAAAGCTTCTAAAAGAGTTAAGTAGTAACTTCTTTAAATATCTACACCTAAAAGACACAAGTGACTTTGATAGTGAAAAGATCATCTCGTTTTTAGACTTTTTAGCGATGAAAAATGACAACTCATACAATGAACTTTTAGCAAATTTTCATCAAAAGTATCAAGAGTTTGTTCATCAACTA